>ONYG01000131.1 GCA_900321995.1 uncultured Methanobrevibacter sp.
ATGAAGGCTTCAATTATCTGATTTAAATCATCATCACTTAATGAAAGAAATACCTCTCGACCTATGCTTAATTTAGGAATTGCATTTTGAGTTGTTTCTTTATATAATAAATCATACTCTTCAAGCCTTTCTGCAGAATAATCTCCATCTTTTATCGCCTTTGCAGCAACTTGCCCAGCAGACATTCCCCCTAGCATTCCTAGAATGATTCCTCCACCAGTAATAGGATCCACTTGCCCTGCAGCATCACCACAAACAAGGAAATTATCATCATAAATCTGTTCAATCATTCCACCTATAGGGTCTCCTCCTACATTCAATTCAACTGCCTTTGCATCTATTAATGGAGGATAAGATTCAATAAATTCATTTAGATATTCAATAGCAGGCTTTTCACCAGTGGTGTGAACTCCTATGCCTACATTTGCAATGTCATCACCTTTTGGAAATACCCAAGCATAGCCTCCATTTGCAAATGTTCCTAAATGAAGTTCTATCAAATCCATTCTTTCACAGTTTACTCCAACCATCTCAAATTGAACACCAGACATCATATCTTTAGATTTTGTTGTTGAATTAATGCCTACTGCCTTAGCTATACGAGATTCAGGACCATCAGCAGCAATGAGAATACGAGTCTTGATTTCAATTATTTCTCCCATATGCTCACAATCAACAAGATAATACTCACCTTTAGCATCCTTATCCTTCATTAAGGATTTAGCCAAGGTCTTAACCATAATTTTAGCGCCAGCCCTTGCTGCATCCATAGCCATATACTTATCAAAGACCTTACGCTCAATAATATAACCCTTTTCAGGAAGTACAGTCTCATCAAGAGTAATCCTTTTTCCATTTGGTGCAATGATTGAGCCTCCATTGATTCTTTGAACAGCCCATTGAGGGTCTGGTTCAATTCCCAACCACTCAAGGCCATGGTCATAAATCCCTTCAGCACATCGTTTAGGAGTTCCTATTTCAGACTTCTTATCAATTAGAATAACATCTGCACCTCCTAAAGCTGCATGCTTAGCGGCTGCTGAACCTGCAGGACCTGCACCAATTACCAAAACATCAGTTTCAATCATAATATCACCAAACAATTATCTATATGACAATTTAGTTAATATAGCATAAATCTAGAAATAAAATTCAGGCTCTTTTCTTTCACTGTTTGCACTTTCAAATTGTGGCTTTTTTGCCTCAAAGGCATCTCCAGTAAATCCTCTAGCGCCTTCTGGACAAATATGTATACATGAAGTGCATCTTGAACATAAGTCAAGGTCCACATCTGCAGGATCATCATCAGGAATGGCTCCTTCAGGACAGACAGATACACATTCCAAACAGAATACACAAGTGTCCTTATCACAGCTTACAACAAATGGAAGAGTCTTATAATCAAGATAAGGCCTATTGCCTGGAATCTCATCATTAAGGAGTTCATTAGCTTCAATCTTTTCTAAGGATTTTTGTGCAAACTCATTGATTTTAGTTTCATCATCACTATCAGGCCTTCCAATTGCAACACCATCGAAAATGGAATGGTGACTTACAGTTGATGCAGCGGAAACAACATTGAAATTTTTTTCCTCTAATAAGTCAACTAGCTCGATTAATGCATCACTGACATGAGCGTTACCATAGTTTACAACTGCAATCGCCTTTGTATTATTACCAGATAATTTAGACAATCTTGCTCTTGCAGTTTTTGGAATTCTACCTGCAAATACAGGCATTCCCACAATGACAATTTCATCTTCGCCAAATTCCTTTTCACCATCAAAATACAATAAGTCGCAAATTGACTTTTCCCCATCAAAGTTTCCAGCCATTATCTCAAGAACCTTTTTAGTTGTTCCAGATGGACTGAAAAATATATTGGTTAGCTTCATACAAATACCTCTTCAATTTCTTCAACTTTACTTAGTACCTATTCTCTGTAATTGTCGTTAATGTATTCATCAAGTTCAATGTAAGAGTCATCGATTAATTGATTTATCTTTTCATCTGATAAGTCGGATAGCTCATCTACATCAATATCAACATCTACATCTACCATCAGTTCTTCATTTTCATCATCATATGCAACATTTATATTAATGTCCATAGCAAGAATCTCTTTTTGAGACTTTACAGATGATGAGATTTTCTTATCAATAACATTTGCGAAAAAGTCGGAAATGTCGTCTATATCCTCTTGAGTTAAATTCTTTAATTTCTTATCCATAATAACACCAAGTAAATAAAAATAAATAATAAATAATAAATACCTTATAAAAATTGCTTAAATCTATTGATTAACCAAATAACTAATTTTATTTGATTAAACAGCATTGATTAAAAGCATCAATAAAATAAAAAAATAATCAATTAGTAAAAAAAAAGTCTATAATAAAATAAAAAAAAATAATAAAAAAAGTTAAATAGATTTAAAATCTATTTAGCCTTGTAAACCACTCATAGCTTGTTGAATGGATGCTTGCATTTCTTCAAGTTTTTTCATAACTCTTTCTTCTTGACGTTGCATGGTTTGCTGTCTTAATTTAAGAGTTTCAAGTTTATCTTCAAGATCTTCTAAAGTGCTAGCACGTTCAACTTTAATGAGTAAGTTTCCAGCAGTTTTGAAAACTTCAGCATCTTCTGGAGTTTTTTTGAGCTCTTCAAGAGCTGTTTCAGTTTCTCTTAATTGAATGTCTACATTTTGTTTTTGAACTGTAACAGCTTGAGCTTGTTGTTGTAATTGTTGAAATTGATTTAATTGATGTTGTACATTTTGTGGAATTTCCATATTTTCACCTTGTATTTTTTTAAATATTTTAATAATTTTTAATGTCAATAATTATGATAATAAATTTTAACTTATTTCAAATTATCATTTATGCTTAATAAAACATTATACTATAATATATTAATTAATTTGTATTTAAAACTATTGATTATATGAATCTTAAATAAATTCAATCTAATCAAATTCATAATTTAAGTTATTCTACCAACTCATTGATTTCAAGAGCAAGCTTGATCCATTTGATTGCAGAATTGATAGATGCCCTAAAGGAAGTTGCATCCTCTGCATCTATTCTAATGATGATGGAATTGCCCTCAACAGAAATAGTCATTGAAGAGCGATAGTCAGGAGCTGTTTCAAACTCAAGCAAAATAGAATCATAGACTATTTTAGCTTGTTTATCATCCTTAAAATCAACTTGAATATCACTATTTATGGACTCTAAGATCTTTTCACTAATTTTAATTCCCCACAGAATTCTTTATTTAAATTATAGATTTTAGAAATATAGGCTTAAGCATATCTAAATTAGTTCTCAACTATTTTTTTAACATTGATTCTGAAATCAATCTGTTCTCCCTTTTTGTTAATGAAGTAAAGGATAGCGAAATTGCTTTCATCATCATAATCCGCATAAGATATTCTGATATAATTTGAATCCAATGGCTCTTTAGTAATTTCAATACCTAAGACTTCAGCCAAAACATCCAATTCTGGAACTGTTGAGCGGATTTTTAAGTCTTCGCTCTTAATGTGAAGACGCTCATTAGTGGTGTTGACTGATACAAGCAATGCCAATATTTCATTGGCTTCAAGGTCATAGAAGGTTAATTTGCTTGGATTTCCCTTTATTTGGTAAACTAAAACAAGCCTATCATGACCTAGCTGTTTAGCCTTAATAAGCAAATCCCTTAAGCTGCTTTTTCCTCTGTTTGTATAATCATAGCCAAATGCATGTGAGAAATTCTTACAAAAAGTTCTAGTTTTCTGTGAAGGTTTTCTTGATGTAGAAATAAGCATATTATCACTTTAATTTTAGACAAATAATCATTGAAAAAATTTAATCATTATTTTTTTCTGCAATTTAAAAAAAAACTGATAAAAAATAATTAATCAAACTAATAATTTTAAAAGCAAGTTAAATCAATAAAATAAGTTAAAAAATAGTTAAATAACTATTTAAGCTAAAAATAGATTATATATGAATAGTTAAAAAATGTTAATAAGCTAAAATAGTTATTAAAAGATAATTAATAATTAATCATAATTAAATTTAATAATTAATTAAATTAAAAAGAGCAATAAATTAATCAATAACTATCTTGCTTTAACGAGTTTTCTAACTTCAGGAACTTTCTTAAATAAAATCCTATATCTACATTTAGGACATTTATTTTCCATGTATCCCTTATGGTCTACTTCTTCACCACATTCTGGACATCTGTACAATTAGTCTCCCCCAACTACTCTTTTAATGCTACGGCTTGCAGATTTAGCCATAGGAGTTTCAGGAACATATGCTCCACCAGTGAATACAGTACCACATTTTTTACATTCCCAGATTCCAGCGCTTACTCTTTTTACGTAAGGTCTGTCACATTGAGGGCATACATGTTTCTTTTTCATGTTTTCTTCAATGTTTTTTACAGATCTTTTAGCTTTTCTTCCGTATCTAGCACCGAATCTACCGGTTATACCAACTTTTTTTGTTCTTGCCATTTATAATATCTCCAGTAAAATTGAATTAATAAAGTTATTAAGCCATACACCTTTTAGCTCAATAATATATTATTTAACCATTTAATTGATAAACAATAAATATGAATTATAATTAATCGACTTAAATACATCAAAACTGTTTAATTATAATAGATAAGACATAGAATTGTCTTAATTATAAGATTAAATAAAAAATTACTTTAAAACTTTTATTTTAAACAATAAATTTTTTAAAATAAATGATTGTTAAAATCAAGCATGCATTAGATATGCTATAAAATTAACTAATAATATTATATAGTAATTAAAAGTATATAAAGTTAATGGTTTTTACATTATTTTAATCATTGCAAAAAACTTATTTTCAAGAATGGATTTAATAAAACATTAATTTTTTAAATTAGATTAATAAAATATCCATTTTTTACAATAAGTTTATATATTAATAGGATATCAATGAAAAGAAAAATAGAAAAATAATTTGATAAAAAATAAATGAAATTTAGATATATTTTATCTAAATATTTGATAAATAGCATCTAAATTTATTTTTTTCTATCTAAAACTGTTAAAAATCTTATTCAAGATGGCTAAGTAGATCATCTTTGGTAGTAAATGCTAAATGAACTGCATCAAGAATATCGTCCCTTGTTAAAGGTGCTTCTCCACCTTTTTGCATGGAACAAATGTGATTGCCTTCATCAGTTACTCCAACAGTGATTCTAGCATCTAAGATTTCTTCTTCCTCAAGGGAAGGATCTAAAATCAAGCCATTGCCTATTTTTACAAAGGTAGATAAAGCTAATTTATCTCTTACTGGTAAATCCATGGTTTCATCTTCAGACAAAACAACTTCATCATCAATATATTCAGCAACTGGCAATTTTGTGTTCATTAAAGCAGACATTACTGCTAAATTTGCAGCATCGAAAAGGTTTCCATCATAATCGATTACATGCAAGTCAATGAAAAGCATCCAAACCTTTTTGCCTTCTTCAATACAGAGTTTTTCTAAATCAACTAATTCACTTTCACGAATTCCACGATCTACTACACGAGCAAGTTCAATAGATTCAGGACTTGGTGGACCTGGTTCAAATCCAGGAGCAGCCATTGGTAAAAGTTCACAATTAGTCATTAATACACCTAAGTTAGGAGTGTCACCAAATGGTTCACCAATGGTAGGCTTTACACCTACAATTACTTGAGTGTCTCCTAATTTAACTCTAGCAGAACCTTCAGCCTTATCGATTACATTAGGTTCAATGAAAATATCTCTTCTTTCATCAAAATCTCTACCGTCAGCTCTTTTACCATCATTTATAAGTCTTGTAATACTTTTTCTAGTAATTTCAGGTACAATATCCATATTTTCACAACCTATTTAGAACTATATCTGTTTTTAAGAGCTTCATGTTGGATTTCGCTAATTTTCATACATCCTTCCATAGCTAAATCTAAAGCTTCTTCGAATTCTTCTTCAGTCAAGTTACCGTCTGCTTGAAGTAAAGTAATTTCTCCAGTTCTTGGCATGATTGCAATAGGAACGTCAGCTTGTCCTTCCTTATCTTCTTTTTCAGATAAATCCAATACGATTTGGTCATCCACTTTACCTGCAGCACATCCTACAACAATATCTTTCATTGGAATACCTGCATCAGCTAAAGCGACAGCAGCTGCAGTAATTCCAGCACAACGGGTTCCACCTTCAGCTTCAATAACTTCAATTGAAACGTCAACCATGGATCTTGGGAAAGATTCTAACATTAAAGCAGGTCTGAGTGCATCAGCAGCTATTTTAGAAATTTCAGTTGATCTTCTATCTGGACCTGGCCTTTTACGGTCATCTACTGAAAATGGAGCCATATTATATCTTACTCTAATTACACCAGTGTTTGGTTTTAATAAACGTCTGATGTAAGATTCTCTAGGACCATAAACAGATGCTAAAATTTTATTTCCACCTACTTCCAAATAAGCTGAACCATCTGCTCTTTTCAAGACTCCAGCTTCTATTTTAAT
>ONYG01000133.1 GCA_900321995.1 uncultured Methanobrevibacter sp.
AAAATAAGCTTATTTGTTAAATGAGTATTAATATTCTTTTATTAAAATAAGTTTAAAAACTAATTAAAAACTCTTTTTATTTTTTTTTAAAAAAAGATAAAGTTAGAATTAAAAATTCTAACTAATTTTTTCTATTTTTTTTATTTTATCAGTATTTTGATTTATTTTATTATTTTTTAGTAATTTTTTTATTTTTCATTAAGGGTCTCCTGCATATGGGCTGAATCCTTCTTTAAAAAACTCGCATAAGTTTTCCAGTTCATCTGGAATGTTTATTTGCTGAGTGCAGTAATCAATGCATGTTTCACATTTTGTGCAGTCTTTAGCCGGAACCTTTTCATCTGCCAGTTTATCATAATACAATCTATAAATATTAGATTCCGGCTGAATCTTTTGCATATTATAAATATTGAAGTATTCTGGAATAGGAATCTCTAATGGGCATGCCTTTAAGCAATATCCACATTCACTGCATGGAACTGCAAGATTTTTCTTGAATTTTTCACCTTCATTAAGTAAAAATTCACGTTCATCTTCACTTAATGGCTCAAAGTTTTCATAAGTGTCGCAATTGTCAATAAGATCTTCCATTTTGCTCATGCCGCTCAATACCATTTTCACATGTTCAAGAGATGCGCAGAATCTAATTGCAAAGCTTGCAATTGACTTGTCTGGATTGAACTCTTTAAAGTCATTCTTGACTTCTTCTGTTTGGTTAACAATCACTCCACCTTTCAATGGTTCCATAACATATACATCGAGGCCATGCTCTACACATAGTTCGTAGCATTTTTTGGATTCAATGGATGGGTCTTCCCAATCAAGGTAGTTCAATTCTAATTGGGCAATGTCAAAGACATCACCATATTTTTTAAGGAACTCTTCAAGCAAAGCAGCCTTCTCATGAAAGCTGAATCCTATTTTTTCAGCGATTCCATCCTCTTTCATTTTTTTAACATATTCTATGGTATTATGTTCTTCAGCTAATTTTAGCCATGGAGAATTAATGTTATGTATAAAGAATACATCGAAATAATCAATTCCAAGTCTTTCAAGCATTTCGTTAACGAATTTATCGTTGTCCTCTTCACAAGTCAATGCCCAAGTAGGCATCTTATCACATATTTGAAATGATTCGCGAGGATATCTTTCAACTACAGCTTTTCTGATTGCAATTTCACTTGTTCCATTATGGTAAGCATAAGATGTGTCAAAGTAGTTAAATCCCTTTTCCATATAGATATCTACCATTTCATTAAATAACTCTTGGTCAATAGCAGTTGGGTCTTCTGGATTTGTTTGAGGCAATCTCATACATCCAAAACCGAATTTAGATTTATATGTCATTATATCGCTCCGAAATTTAGAAATTTTTAATAATAACTTTATTTTTTTGATTTATTTAATCAAAATAAATATAATAATCTTAATTAATTTAATATTGTATATATATTATTTATATGTTTTTATCTAATATATATAATTTGTTTAATTTGGAGAAATATCTTTTATGAAATTATTTTAAATCTTATTATTTGACTTATTTATTCTTATTTTTTTTATTTTTGATTAAATAACTTAATATTTTTTCAAAGATTTCTTTAACATTGTTGAAACATCAAATAATTAAATAAATTATTATTATATTTCAATTCAATTTTAAATAGTTTATTAAAATAAAATTTAACTAATAATCATTCTATTACAAACCTTTATAAATTACAAAAACTATAAATAATATTGTATCAATTATTATTAAAAATTATATAATTTTGTATATAAAACGATGTATTATTTAATTTTTAATTTTAATTTTTAAGTATTTTAGTTTATATATGATTTTTTAATTTAAGCAAATTTTTTAATATTACTATTAAGAATTGTCCATCATTTTATTAAAAAGTTTTATTTTCTAAAGTAAAGGGATTAATAATGCAATTTAGAACACCATCTAAAAAAGATTCAAATAAGAATATTGAGAAAGAGTTTAAAAATTTAAGAAAAGAGCTCTTAGACTTAACTTTAAGAAATCCTCTTCTTAATTTTAAAGCTAGAAATAGAAATCTCAGTATCATTAATCAATCACCAATAAATGTCTACAGGACCCTTGTTTTAGAAAATAAGAAGATGTTTTTCTCAGCAAATAAAAAGGAAAACAAAAAATCCAGAGCTCATGCTTTTATAGATCAAACAAAGGAATTTTTATCTCAAGAATCAGATAAGACTTTAAAGGCAGACTTATCACCTAGTGAACTTCAAAAAAGATTGTTCTATATAGATCAGCAATCAAAGACCATGGTTCAAGAGCAAGGTTACAATATCTTATATATTGCAATAGGCTTTATCGAATGGATTGATAAGAAAAAGCCAAGACAAAAGAATTTAGCTCCTTTAATTCTTATTCCTGTAGAGATGGAACGTAAGAAAGTAGGAAATTCCTTTTCATTATCTTGGACTGGTGAAGATTTACAGAATAACATTTCCATTCAGGCTAAGCTTCGTGAAGCAGGCATTGAATTGCCGAAATTTGAACAAACTTCCTATGTTGAAGGTGTCAATCATTATTTAGAAAATGTTAGAAAGGCAATTAAGCCATTTTCCAAATGGAATGTTAAGTATGATATTGCTTTAGGATTCTTCTCATTCACCAAGTTTGTAATGTATAATGACTTAAATCCTGAAAGTTGGGATGAAAATATTGATTTAACTGAAAATGAGTTGATTCAGGCTATATTTAATCCTAGTAAAAATGTTTATGATGAGACATTTGAAGAGGAAGATGTTGATGAGAAATTGCATTATAAGACTATGTATCAGGTATTAGATGCTGACTCCTCTCAAATTGCTGTTATAGAAAATGTGAAAGCAGGCCATAACCTAGTTGTAGAAGGCCCTCCAGGTACAGGTAAGTCACAAACAATCGTAAACCTTATTGCAGAGCTTATTGCAGAAGGCAAAACAGTTTTATTTGTCAGTGAAAAGATGGCTGCACTTGAGGTTGTAAAAAGCAGATTGGATAGTGTAGGACTTGGTAAATTTGTTCTTGAATTGCATTCCCATAAGACAAGAAGGAAGAAACTATTGAAAAACCTTCAAAAGGCCACTAATGTTCGTTCAACCAGAGATTTAAAGCTTGATCAAACATTAAGAAAACTAGAGAACTTACGTAATCAATTAGATGAATATGCAGAGATTATTCATCAGCCTATGGCTAAGGTTAACCTAAGTCCATTTGAATTATATGGTATGAAGGAATCTTCAGAAGATTATTTCTCAAGTCAAAGCAGATTATTGCCTTTAGTTCGCTTTAATAATCCTGAAGAACTATCCATGAAAGATTTGGATGATATTATCTTGTCATTAGAAAACTTATCTGAGCTTTATTCAACCATATCCAAAAATAATCCTTGGAGTTATTGCAATCCAAAAAGTCTTCTTCCTGCTGATTTAAGGGAAATTGAGCAGCTAATAAGAGACAGTCTAGAGTCATTAAACGACTTCAGGTATGAGATGAATGTAATAAATGAGGTTTATGGAATTAGGGTGCCAGATACATTGCAGGAATATGAGGATTCAATCACTGCTTTAAGTCTGTTAAATAGCCCTACAGTTAATTTAATTGACAGTTCAATTCTGCTTCGAAGAGAATGGTTTAACGATCCGGATAAGGCATTATATTTAATAAAATTATTATCTAATTATCAGCATTCTTCTAACCTTTTCAATAAGTTCACTGATTACTTGCTTATTGCAGATTTGGATACTTTAATTCATGACTTAAATAAGGACTTGAATAAGAAATTCCGCTTATTTGGCGGTAATTCACATAAGGACGAATTGTCCAGATTATACAAGGGAAATGTTCCTTCTGAAAAAGAAGCTTTAAATGATTTAATTAAGATCAGAAAGGAAATTAGGGTTCGTCAAAGCTTTAATGATAATGAAGAGCTTGCTGTTAGGTACTTTGGTGACTTATGGTCTAAGAAAGCAGACGTGAAAGAACTAAAAGAGGTTTCCATTTGGATGAGGAAATTCACTAAGCTTTTATCTAATGGCACATTTAATGAAAGCACTGTTAAAATGCTTTCTAATGACTTATTCCATCCATCCATAGATGATGGAATCAATGACTATATTGAAAAGGGAAATAAGTTCTATGAAACCCTTAAAAAGCTTGAATCTAAATTAAATCCTAGAAGTAAAATCATATTTAAAAAGGAAAGTGAGGATGTTCCATTTGAAAAATGGGAAATTCAACTTAATAAATGGAAAGGACAATTGTCAAGCCTTCATTTATGGTCACAATATTCCAATACAAAAAGAGCATGCATGAATACTCCTGCATCAATCTTCATTAAGACAGTCGAAAAAAGAAACATTAAAAAGGATGATGTAAAAGCTTTAGTCTTAGGTAATTTTGCTGACAGTCTTTTAAATATTGTATTTGCTCAAAATGATGTTTTAGCAGGATTCATTGGAGAATTGCATGAAAATCGTATCGCTGAATTTAAGGACTTGGATAAGAAGATCATTAATCTAAATAGAAAAAGAATATTCAATAAGCTAAATAGCCAGATTCCTAAAATATTCGGAGGAGCAAACGACCCTGAGGCAAAGGTTTTGGCAGGTGAATTTACAAGAAAAAGCGGTCATTTGCCAGTTAGAACTCTTCTTGAAAAGGCTGGAGGAACAATCAAGAAAATTAAGCCAGTCTTTATGATGAGTCCATTGTCCATTGCACAGTATCTTGACCCTACAAATCCTAAATTACAGTTTGATGTAGTTATTTTCGATGAAGCAAGTCAAGTTAAGCCTGAAGATGCATTAGGTGCATTCATGAGAGGTAAAACTGCTGTAGTTATGGGAGATACTCAACAATTGCCTCCTACAAGCTTTTTTGATCAGATGACAGATAGCGAAAGCGGTGAGGAAGTTGCTACAGCTTTGGATATGGAAAGCATATTGCATTTATGCAAACTGTCATTTCCTGTTAAAATGCTTAAATGGCACTACAGAAGTCGTCATGAGTCTTTAATCAATATTTCAAATAGGGAATTCTATGATAATGAATTGTTGGTTTATCCATCCCCTTGTCACAATGACCCAGAATTAGGTTTAAAATTCCATTATCATCCAGACACTGCATATCATAGGGGAGAAGGTTCTGCTAACCCTAAAGAAGCAAAATATGTGGTAAAGGAGATATTCAAGCACTTTGAAAAATATGGTGATAAGAAGAGTTTAGGAGTGGGAACATTTTCAGTTGCTCAAAAGAATGCTATTTTAGAGGAATTGGAAATAGAAAGAAAAGCCCATCCTGAATATGAACCATTATTCTCTGATAAAAGGGAAGAAAGATTCTTTGTTAAAAACCTTGAAACAATTCAGGGAGATGAAAGGGATGTTATTTTGATAAGTGTCGGTTATGGATATGACACAGAAGGCAAGATGTCCTTAAACTTCGGTCCTCTTAATCAAGATGGTGGAGAAAGACGTTTAAATGTGCTCATTACAAGAGCTAGGGAAAAATGTGTAGTTTTCACTAATTTCAGAGCTCATGATATTCATTTGACTGCAAACCCTCCATTTGGTGTAAAATCTTTGCAAAGCTTTTTAGAATATGCTGAAAACTTGTCACTTAATCAGTTTATAGCAGATGAAGACTATGATGAGGCTCCATTTGAAGATGCAATATATAATTTCTTGGTGGATAATGGCTATCAAGTTGATAAGAAAATAGGTTGTGCAGGTTTCAGAGTGGACCTTGCAATAATTGATGAGGACAATCCTGGAAAATATATCTTGGGAATTCAATGTGACGGTCATAATTATGCTTCAAGCAAAGTTGCAAGAGACCGTGATAGGTTAAGAGAGCAAGTTTTAGGCGGTTTAGGTTGGGATATTTATCATATTTGGTCAACTGATTGGTATAGGAACAGAGATTTGGCTCGCTCTCGTTTATTAGAGCATATTGAAGACACTATTGTAAACACTAAAGTCAATGAGTTGAAATCTAAGATTAAAGATGTTGAATCAATGAAAATAAATCCTGTTACAACTGTTGTCTTTGATAAGGATAATGATGATGAATCTAATGAATCTAACGATGAATCTGGTGAAGAATTTGATGACAGTTCAAATAATGTAGATTCATCCCCTATAGATGAGAAAAAAGAAGAGTTAATAAATAAATACTTGCAGGGCCTTGATGATGAATTAAATGGAAATAAGGATAATGATGAAGATTTAAAGGACAGTTCTGATTATTCTGATGATGGTTATAAATCTTTCGATAATGATATTTCTGATGATCAAAGTGTTGATTCTGATGATGTTAATCTATCTGAATCTGATTTAGAAGAAGATAATGATAATCTTATATCTAATAGCGAATTAGAGTCTGATGATATAGATGATGATTCTCTAGAGGAAATTGATTATAACAATAATCTTAATAATCAAGAGGAAGATTCATTTAATGATATTGATTATGAATCTGCTCTTAATGATGAAGTTGATAATTTAGATTCTGATATTAAAGAAAATTATCCTAATACATCTAAAAAATCTGAAAATGATGTCATTGTTCGTGAAACTAAAATAGAAAATAATTTAAAGTCTTCTAATGATAAGTTAAAGACTAAAAAAGTTTTAGATGAAGAATCAATTAAGAATAAATCTGATGTTGGTAGAGTTGTTGAGAAGGAGTCAATTAAGAGTAAATCTGATGTTGGTAGAGTTGTTGATGATGAATCATTTAAGAGTAAATCTAATGATAAATCAACTGATTCTAAACCAAATATGTCAAAACCAAAACAAAATAACCGATCTATACTTAATAGATTAAAAAATATTGGTGAAGGATTTGTTATTACTAAATCAGATGAATCAAAAGATTCTGATGTAGAATTTATTAAGGCTGAAGATTTAAAATCAAAAGAGTTTATTAATGACTCTTCTGAAAAAGATAAAATTATTAATAATTCTCCTAAAAAAGATAATTTTATAAATAATGATGAATTAGAAAATATTGTGGAGAAAAAAGATGACTCCAGTAATCAAGGTCTAATCAAATCAGAATCATTCAATAAATCTAAAGTTAATTCTAAAACAGAAGAGTTAATTAATCAAAATAATAAAACAATAGAAGAATTAGAGGAATACATAAATAATTCTAACAGTTCTGATAATAGTAATTATGATGATAATGATGATATAATCGAATCTGATTCTGTTGTTTCAAATAAATCTGATTCTGATGATTTCAAAGAAGATTATTCTGTTAATATAGACGAAAATTCTGAAGAAAATTATTCTGTTGATTTAGATGATAATTCAGAAGAGGATTATTCTGTTGATGTGAAAGATGAATTTGAAGAAGAAGACATAGTTCTGAATAGTCATGTAGATGATGCAGAAGAGTTTTTAGAATCTAATAATTCTAATAATTATGTTGAAGATGATGAATTTAAATATTTAGAAAAAGAAGAGTCTGAGGATATTGAAAATATGAGACAAAATAAAAAAGTTTCTAAAAGAAGGGTCAATCAAGAGATAATTGATGATTCTGCAGATGTTATAGTTCCTATTAGTGCTGAAAGAAGAGCTAGAGAAAATGGAAACTATTCTGACGATTCAGATGTTATCATTCCTATCCAAAATGAATATGATGATATGGAAGAAATTGACGATTTGGATGAATTAATCTCAGAGAATACTGAAGATAGTGAGGTTTATTCTAACAATGAAAAATATTCCAAATCAAATTACTCTGATGGTTCTAGTTTAGATAATAAAACTGTCGCTAATTCTTCTGAGTCTAATCAAAGGAATCAATACAATCATGAGTATGATTCTCAACCAGAATATTCTAATCAGGAATATGGTTCTCAACAGGACTATACTAGTCAGGACTATGATTCCCAACATGATGAAAATGATTCTTACTATTATAGTGCAGTAGGAATAGAAAATTCCCTTAAAAAGAATGCTGTTCATTATCCAAAGTCCAATAATAGAAATAAAAAAGGTCTTGTAGGTGCAGTTTCAAGCTTAAAAGATGAAATGCTTTATATTAACGCTTCACTTAAGGAAATAGAAAATCCTACTGAAAGAGAAAAAATTTACACAATAGATCCTTCAGAGGAAGGAGAATATTCTGATGCATATGATTCCAGATATTATCATGATGACATTAGTGCAAATAAGGAAAGATTTTCCAATAATAAGCATCATAGCCCATATGATGAGGAGTATGTCGACACTATTTCTCCTGAAGATAGTTTAATACATAAAGATAATATTGAGGAGAAATACTCTTCTGAAAGCCAATATGATTCTCAGGATACATATTCTGACTCTATAGATACAAGTATAAGTCCTAAGCGCGAATCATTATTTAATTCTAATAAGCACCAATATTTAGACAAGATTGAAGAATATGCAAATGAATCTGCTTATATTGAAACTGAAGAAGATTTCGTAGCTTCAGATGATTTAACTAATGCAGATAATATTTTTGAATCAGATCTTGATAGTGAAGCCATAGTTGAGGATATTCCTAATTTTGATTCAATTGATAATGGTCTAGATGTGGAAGAAGACATTGAAATCGATGATGATGAATTTGAACATATTATTGATGAAGTAGATCAAAATTATCAGGAACTTGAAAAAGAGCGAATAATTGAATCCAATGTCTTAAGCCCTGTTGATAATACCAGATTAACTCCTACAGGTAAGTTAGATGACTATATTGTCCCATATGGAGAAATAGAAGATATTATCATTAAGAGTGCTACTGAGATTTATGATGATGAGAAGAAGGTTGCTACAGCTGTAATGGATATTGTATCTGCTGAAGGCCCTATTCATGTGGATATGGTTATACGTAGGATTAGGGAAAGTTGTAACTTATCTAGGGCAGGTACTAAATTTAAAGAGGCTATCTTTAAAGCAATTGACCGTAATGAATCTCATATGAATCTTATTCGTGAAGATGATTTCTTATTTATTGATTATGATCAAATTAAGGTTAGAAAAAGAGATAAACCTAATATAGATTTAATTTCAAATATGGAGATTGAAAAGTCTATTGACTTGGTTTTAAGCTTTGAAAAATCATTGAAAGTTAAAGAATTGGCTAAAATGGTTTCCAGAACTTTTGGATTTAGATCTACTTCCAAAAAGACATCTAATAAGATCATTGAAGTCATCGATATTATGATTGGTAAAGGAATATTGATCAATAATAATGATAAAATTGAATTTAGATAATTTCTTTTAGATTTTCTTTTTATTTTTTTATTAAAAAAGGAATTGTTTTATTCATTTATATTCCTTTTTCATTTTTCTATTTCGTTATTTTTAATATTTTTTTCAATTTTTTTTATTTTCTATTTTTTCTTTTTTCTATTTTTTTAAAATAAAGTTTGATATTGTTAATATATAGTAAATTTGATTTAATGTTATTTTTCCACTACTATTTTTCATACTGGTTTTAATATTTTTATTGTTTTTCTTCAATAGTCATGTTTTTATTAATCATAAATTTAATAATTTGATATTATTGTTATATTTGGTCATTTTGAATTAACTACATGTATATGTAATACTTTTTATTTGTTATTTTTTTTAGTTTTTTTTAAAAAAATATTTAGTATCTTTTTTAAATTTGTTGATTTTTTCTCGTAAAATGTTTCTTATTTTATTTATTTGAAAATTATTTAAATCTATAATTATATATTACTTTTTTTATAAATTTTATTACTATATTATTATTTTTTTCTTAATAATTATTATTGGAATTTCATATAAAATAATAAAAATTTGATAAAAAGTAATACTATAATATTCTAGAAGTAATAAAAATTTTTATAAAGTTATTACTTTTAGTAATAATAAATTAATAAAAAGTATTACTAAAAAGTAATAAAAATTTTAAAAAAATTATTAATTAAAATAATAAAAAAATTAAAAAAAGTATTATTTTTATTATTTTTATTAAATTTATTAAATTTTATATTTTTCTAGGATAAAAAATTTAATTTTCAATAAATTTAATTCTATTTTTGCTATTTTTTCTTCTTTTCATTTAAAAGCTGTTTTAATTATCTATTTTTAATTTTGAATAAATATTAAGGGTTTTTAAAGATTTGATATATTTTTTCCATAAAATATCTAATGATCTCTCATAATTTCAATTTAGTTTCAATAATGACTAATTATTTTTGATTTATCTAACTAATTTCCTTGAAAAAAATGTTCGAAAAAATTGAAATGAAATTTTTTTTATTCGTCTACTTACAAATATTTTTATAAATTACGAAAAATATTTGTTTTGTAAATATTAAAACAATTTTATATCTAACTAACTAATTTTATTTTATTTTTGTATATATGAACATTTTTATAATAATAAAACATTATTATTATAATTTTATAAAAAAGTATTAAAGGTATATTTCAAGTGTAAGATTTCAAAAAAAGGCTGTTTTTTTAAAAATTGCATAAAATACTAAAAAATAGTTGCTACATATACATCAATTTGTTATTTTTTGATATTTTAGAACATTTATTTTTCTCTAAAAAATCCTACTTCGTTATACTGTAGTATAACGAAGTAAAAATTCCAAAATTTTTTCAAAAAATGGCCAAAAAACCAATATTTTTTCAAAATGA
>ONYG01000137.1 GCA_900321995.1 uncultured Methanobrevibacter sp.
AAGAAATTAAATGATCATAAGAATTAAAACAACTAAAGAAATTAAAGATTAACATGAATAAAAGGAGAATATTTTACTACGATGCGCTAAAAGCAATAGCCATCATAGGAATTATAGCATGCCATATGAGCGGCAGCTTCCTAGTTAAAACAGATATAGGCAGTTTCAATTGGTATTGTCTACTTTCTTTAAATACATTAAGACAATTTTCCATTCCTATATTTGTAATGATAAGCGGTGCGCTATTAATCAATAAAGATTATTCACTGGCTAATTTTATTAAAAAGAAATTTAACAGGATTTTAGTCCCTTATATATTCTGGGCAATCATTCTTTTATTGGCATCTCTCCTATTGATAAGATTTGGAATCGAAGCAAACGTGATTAATACATACTCTCTAGACTATCTTATCAATTGTCTCCTTGGATTAAGTAAAGGAATCACTAAAGGCCGTCATTTTTGGTTTATATGGATGATATTAGTTGTTTATATTGTCTTATTCCTATTGAATAAAATATTAATCAAAGTAAGTGAAGATAAAAATAAACTTATTATCGATGGATTAGTCTTATTTTTCCTTATTTATTGCTTGATTATCGTTCCATCAGGCTTAGTGAAAATAGGGGCATTCAATAATACAATCCTTTTCTATATATCATTCTCAGGATATGGAATATTAGGCTATTATTTAGCCAATAGGGACTTTAGCTTTTCAAATAGATTTAATAAAAAGATAATGTCTATAGGCTTTTTAACTCTATTTGTAATCTTGTTTATTTATTCGGTGATAAAAATAACTAATTTAAGTCTTATTTCAAATAAATTAACAACATTCCCTTACTTTAGCATTTTAACACTTCTCTTGGCTTCAAGCATATTTTTATCATTTAGATACTTTGAAGAGGCAGACGAAGGCGAGAAATCCATATTTTTAAAGATAAAAAATGGAAAATTAGGAGAAATAGTGAATTCATTAAGCAGATGCAGTTTTGGAATCTATTTTATTCATCCCTTAATTTATATTTTCTATAAGGATATTCTGTTTGGATCAATGAATATATTCAACAGAAGTCCGATAAAATGGTCATTGCTCTTAATTGTCCTAGTTCTATTTACAAGCTGGGCAATCATTTTAATAATGAGTAGGATTCCTTATTTAGAAAAAGTGTCTGGTGCTTAAATTAATTAAAAAGAATCCAGAAACTAAAAAAAACAAAATTAAAAATTAGAAAAACAAAAAGACTAGAAAAACTAAAATACAAAATTCAATTTATGGCCGCAACTTAGACAACGGCCATCCCTTATTCTATTTTTATCCCTATTACAGTATCTCTCCCTTGCTATCAATAGCTCTCCACATTCAGGGCAATATGTATTATTGTCAGCAGGCATATTTCCCAAATAGACATATTCCAATCCCTCTTCAATAGCTATTTCCTTTGCCCTTAATAGGTAATCTATATTGGTTGGGTTCTCATCACTCATTTTATACATTGGGAAAAACCTTGAAAAGTGAATAGGAACTTCAGGGCCTAATTCATCAATTATAAATCTAGAGATTCCTCTGATTGAATCTTCATCCGTATTCAATCCATTGATTAGAAGTGTTGTTATCTCCAAATGATTTCCATATCTCTTTCTTGATTCATATATCATCTTAAGGTTACGAAGGACTATATCCAATTTTGCCCCACACACCTTTCTGTAAAGATCATCATCGAAAAACTTCAAGTCTATATTGAATGCGTCGATAAACTTCAATGTTTCATCAAGTGACTCCTCACTCATATAGCCATTGCTTACATAGACATTTTTAAGATTTTCATCATGAGCTAGTTGAGAAGTTTTTTGGGCAAAGTCAAAGTATAGTGTAGGTTCATTATAGGTCCAAGAAATTGATAGGCAATTGCTATTGATTGCATTTTTAACGATGGTTTCTTCAAGTATTTTACTTGAGTTGTATTCATTGAAAGAATGCATAGAAAGCATATAGTTCTGACAGTTCAAACATGAGAAATTACACCCAAAACCACCTATGCTATATGTTGAAGAGCCCGGTAGAAAATGATACAGAGGCTTCTTCTCTATAGGGTCTATGTGTGATGATGCTATCTTTCCATAGTTGAGGGCATATAGCTTGCCGTCTATGTTCTTTTGACTTTTGCAGAATCCAAGATTCTTGTTAGATATTCTGCATCTCCTCTCACATAGATTGCATAGAAGCAAATTTTCATCGCTATCATTAGCAACTATGTTATTTTGAATTTTTTCATAAAAAGTAGATTCTTTCATAGACAGCCCCTTTTATTAAATATTTTAAATTTTAAGGCTCCAAACAATAAACTAACTTTAATTAATGTCAAAACAATAAAAAAAACTAGTTATTTTAAATGTTCATAACCCTTCGAACTAATAATTTTTATATCTCCATTAGAGAGTAGTATTTCAACTGTATTATCATTTGTGATTTCGCCTATTACATAAAAATTCATTTTCTCTTCAAGCTGATTCTTCAGTTCCTTATTGATAGTGAATAGGAATTCAAAATCCTCTCCTACATGGAAGAACAAATCAAGATAATCAAGGCCTAAGACATTTGCTATTTGCTTAAATTCTTTTTCTATAGGGAGATTATCTTCATATACTCTTATTCCATATTTAGACTCATGATTTAAGTCGTCATTCAATCTATTGCTTAAATCATCATTTAGATCATTAGATGATTGATATGATTGAAATGATTCATCATATGATTGGTGCCTTCTTTGGCAAGTTAATATCTCATAGAATTCACTTGCAAGGCCATCTGTAATGTCAGTGACTGAGACTCTATTGTCCTTTGTATTAAAGTCCCTTAAGATATGGCCTTCTAAGTATTTTGCCTCTGGCTTTAAAGCCTTGAATATGGCCATATCAACTATAGTAGAGTCTATTTCATTGATTTTTTCTAATAATTCTTCATACTTGTCTTTATTTTCTTTTTTTATTTGCAGAAGCTCAAATCCTAATGCAGCATAACCTAACTGGTCGCTTATGCAGACCAAATCACCTTCCTTAAAGCCATATTTCATCAAAGCCTTATATTTATCGACTTGTCCAATGGCTGTACCGGATATTATTATTTCACTTGCCTCATTAGTGTCACCGCCTATAAGTGGAATTCCATAGCTATCACAGGCTTGTATTACGCCACAGATAAGCTCATCAAAGTCATCAAGGAGTGTATCCTTTGGAATTGCGATGTTTAATAGGAATCCTATATTATCTGCACCCATGCTTGCAAGATCGCTTACATTGACTACAACAGACTTATATCCCATCTGAAAATAAGTCATGTCTTGTGGGAAATGGCTTGATTGAATAAGCATGTCTGTTGATGAGACCAAATAGCTATTCTTGTCTATATTAACATTTGTAAGTGCAGAATCGTCTCCGATTGAAGTTTTAAAATTATGGATTTGGTTTGTTTGAAAGTTATTATCCATTATGGAACATGATTTGGATTTTTCTATAATTCTTTCGATTAATTGCTTTTCTCCAATATCAGAGACTTTTAAAGAGCTTCTATTCATATGAGAATATTTGTTTGATTAAATATAAAAAATGTTTTATGGAAATAAGGATTTGTTAAAAAAAGTAATAAAATAAAATAATTATACAAATCAATGAAAAAATAGAAAAGTTAATTAAAAAATAAAATATCTATAGGAATAAATAAAAAAATAGAAAAGAATTATTTGTTAATTTAAAAAATCATGGTTTTAAACTCTTTTTTCATGCATATGCATAAATCATCGTCTTTAAATATTCCAAAATTATCGATTGGCTCATAATCCAGTTTCCTATATAGATTGATTGCAGCTTCATTATTCTTGCCTGTTTCTATGATGGAATAGCGGAAATTTTCCTCAATTGCCATCTTTTCAAGTTGTTTAACCATTTTATAAGCGATTCCTTTTCCACGATATCTCTTCTTAACGTAAACCCTTTTGATTTCTATTGTATCCTTGTCAAATAGCCTAAAGCTTCCGCAAGCTATTGGCTTTGACCAATTCAAGACTAAGATAACTATGTGAGGATCATTTAGGTCATTGTAGTCCTGATATTTAAAAACTGCATCGCCGATATTTTGGAAATATTCGTTGTCTAGTTCCTTTGTAAGCTCTATAAACCTTTCATCCTTTTCATTTGTTATAACAGATTCCATATTTCAACCAAACCTACGTTAATATGTGATATTTACTACCATAAGCTACTTTAATTCTGTAGTATTTCCTACCTTGGCCAATTCTCTCTTCCATATGTCAGGATTTTCTCTTACAAAGTCATCAAAAAGATCTTTGCATCTTGAATCATTTAATACAATGACTTCAACATCGTTATCCTTCAATAGCTTTTCAGCTCCCATAAGAGTTTCATTATCGCCTATAACCACTTTTGGAATGTTGTAGAGT
>ONYG01000134.1 GCA_900321995.1 uncultured Methanobrevibacter sp.
ATTAAGGATAGGATCATTGCAATCCATGTATTTTTCTTTGCCATATTGTACACCTATAAATTTATAATAAAAAAGTAAATTTTATTATATTTACAAAAATATTTTTGTATACCTAAATATATAAATCTTTTTATTTATATATCTTTTCCTAAAATACTATAAATCCATTAATATTTTTATTATTAAATTAAAAAAAATAATCTATTAAATTAATGAATAAGATTAATTAATTATAAAAATAATTAAAATAAAAATAATAAATGATAATTGAATTTATATTAAAATATTTGTTATTTTAAAAAAACAACAAAAAATTAATCACATTTTAAATCATAAATGCTATTTGATAATACTTAAAATAATAATTGAAAAAGAAAAACGAAAAACTATGATTTAAATAAAAGAATGCATTATTAAAATGCAACCCATCCAAGAATATCTAATTAAAATGAATATATAATCAATTATAATAAAACTAAATAAAAATAAGGTGAACTTATGTGTGGCTGTATAGGTCTCTTTGGAGATTTTAATAAAAAACTACTATTTTCTATGATGGAATCAACAAGGCATAGAGGAATGGACTCAAGCGGATACTATCTATGGAACAATGAGTCTGGCCAGACAGTCTGTGATATTGATTTTGATTTGGAAAATAACGAAGAAGCTGATACAAAAACCTGCTACACAATAGGCTTAGGCCATAATCTTCTATCTATTTTTAATCTGATTAATGAAAAGGGTGGAATTAGAGACAATCTTGAGGAAAACAGACAGCCTATCATTTTAGATAATCTTGTATTCATATTTAATGGCGAGATATATAATTTCAATAAGATTGAAAGTTTTCTCAAAAGAAATCAAAGGGAAAATGAATCTTATAGAAAAAATAAAAGTGACAGTCAACTATTGGCACATTTAGTAAAATACCATTATGATTTGATTAGGAACGATAGTGAAATTAATAAGGATTACCTATTAGAAGCAGTCAAAACAGCAATAAGGCAATTGGATGGAGATTATTCATTTGCAATTTATGATAAAGATTATGATAATCTGCTTGTATCAAGAGACCCTATAGGCGTAAAGCCTATGTTTTATGGAATAAAAAATGACCTTAAGGGATTTGCATCTGAGAGAAAAGCATTATGGAAAGCAGGATTTAAGGACAATGAGATAAAGAACCTAAAGCCAGTCTCTATTCTTTTTAACTTTAATGAAATTGATTTGGAAGATGACCTTATCAATAAAATCATAAATACAGACTTTAAAATGCTTAAATCATCATATAATGACTATAAGGACTATCTGGACATTAAGGATAACTATGATGTTTATAGGGAACTTCTAAGGGATGACATATACTCTGCAGTTGAAAAACGAGTCGAAAATATAGTCAACATAGGATTGATATTTTCAGGTGGAGTAGACAGCACAATATTGGCTGTGATTCTAAAGGACATAGCTGAAAAAAGAGAAAGTGATGAAAATCTTAAGCCTCTGAATATAAAGCTCTATGCAGTAGGCCTTGAAAACTCTCAGGACATTAGGTTCAGCAAAAGAATAGCTGAAGACTTAAGTCTTGTGCTAAAGACAGTCATTATCGATGAGGAAATCATTAGAGAAAGTGTAGAGAATGTTTTAACAGCAATTGAAGATGCAAACATCATGAAGCTTGGTGTAGGAATGACAATCTATCTTGCAACTAAGGCTATGCATGAGGATGGAATCAAGGTTGCATTATCTGGACAAGGGGCTGATGAGCTGTTTGGAGGATACAACAGATACCTAAAGCACTTTGAAGACAGCACACTCTTTGATGCATACTTCAACTTGGATGAAGAAATATATCATGACATAGCAAACATTTATCATGTCAATCTTGAAAGGGACGATGCAGTTTCTATGGCAAATGGAGTGGAGTTAAGGGTTCCTTTCTTGGATAAGGAAGTCATAAACCTTGCATTGGACATTCCAGGCAAGTTCAAAATAAAAAACAATGAAGATCTTTTAAGAAAACATATAATCAGAGATACAGCTCTTGACATTGGAGTTCCTGAATATATAGCACTTAGGCCTAAAAAGGCTGCTCAGTATGGTTCTGGAATAAACAAGATACTTAAGAAAAAGATCCTTAAGGATTTTGATATCGATGCTTTTGTTGAATCCTTAAAGGAAAATTGATTTTCAATGTAACCTACTTTGATTATATAAACTTTTTTTAAAAAATAATGAATTAGTCTTAAAACTATCATAAAAGTATATTAATATTGATTAATATATATTATTATAATATAAACTTTTAAATTATTTAATAAATTTTTTAAACCAATTAAAACTTAAATTCAAGAATAATAATTTAAAAGTTTTTTAAAAACTTAATTGGAGAATACTTATGGCAATTGAAAAAGATGCAGAAAAGATATTGGAAGAATTTTCAAAAACTTTAGACCAAGTTCCTGAACTTGAAGGAACCTATTACATTACAGATAACCTTAATCTTAATCGTGAAGACGAATCTGAAGAGCAAGATTCAAGCAAAATCGTAAGAAACGCAAGAACCGATAAAGATGGAAATGTTATTGTAAAAAGAGCAGATTGGATTAACTAAAGGATTCGCCATATCTGTTTTTTAATGAAATGAAATTTAATTAAAATTATCTAATTTAGTAAAGCAAAGAGGGATATTATGAGAATGAATTTAATTCTTGAGATTTTAGATGTTCCTGGACAATTAGTTTCTATCTTAAGCCCTATTGGTGAACTTGGAGCTAATTTAGTAACCATCGTTCATAAAAGAGAAATAAAAGCTGAAGAAGGAAAAGTGCCAGTTCAAATAACTCTTGAAGGAGAAAGAGAAAACTTACAGGCAGTGACTGATAAGTTTAAGGAAATGGGCGTAAATCTTCTTGAAGTTGATGACACC
>ONYG01000068.1 GCA_900321995.1 uncultured Methanobrevibacter sp.
CCAAAAGAGCTTGAAAACTTGGTTATTCCTTTGGTAGCTGCTGCAATCCTTAGTTTTTTATTACATTATTAAATTAATTCTTTTTACTATTTTTTTAAACAAAGGAGTAATTATTAATTTAAAATTAATTTGCTGTTTTTTTAAAATTAAGAGAATGCTTAAATAATTAATCAAAAATTAATTTGCTGTTTTTTTAAAATTAAGAGAATGCTTAAATAATTAATCAAAATTTACTTATTTTCCAATTACAATTAATCAATCAGACAAATAAATCTTTAAAATAAATTTAAATAAAATAAAAAAGATAAATATAATAGATATATGATTTAAGACATCATAATTAAAAATTTAAACTATCTAACTACAAAAGAGATTTTAATAAAGGTGAATATATGAGAATTGTAGCTGCAATTGGAGGATCCATATTAGTACAGGACTATTCTTCAGACAAGTTTTTAGAATATTCCGAAATATTAAAGGAATTAAGTAAAGAGCATGAAATATTTGTTGTTGTAGGTGGAGGAAGACCTGCAAGAGATTATATTGGAGTGGCTCGTGAACTTGGAGCTGGAGAAGCTAAATGCGACGATATTGGAATTGAAGTAACAAGAGTCAATGCAAAGCTTTTATTGCTTGGCCTTGGAGATTACGCTTATCAAAAAGTTCCTCATAACTTTGGAGAAGCTTTAGAATACTCTGCAAGTGGAAAGATTATTGTTATGGGAGGAACTGAACCTGCACACAGTACTGATGCAGTATCTGCAATCTTAGCAGAATTTGTTCAAGCAGATATCCTAATCAATTTAACATCTGTTGACGGAATGTACACTAAAGATCCTAAAAAATTCGATGATGCTGAACTCATAAGCGAAATTACCGCATCAGACATGATGGAATTCATTAAGAATCAGGATGTTAAAGCAGGAACCTATGAATTCTTTGACATGACTGCAATTCAAATGATTAAGCGTTCCAATTTAGAAACAGTCATAGCTAATGGTTTTGAACCTGAAAACTTAGTTAAGGCAATTAATGGTGAAAAAATAGGAACTCGTGTTATTTCTGAATAGATTATCTAGAGAAAAAGAATATGATATAAATTTCTGAATAGATAATCTCTTAAAAAAAATAACATGACTAATCTAAAAAAGTTTTAAAAACTTTATTTATCTTTTTTTAACATCATTATTATTTATTTTTTATTTTTATTATCTATTTTTATTAAAAACTAATTTTGTGATTGAAATGAGTGGATTAATTGATATTGGACTTAACCTAATGCACAAGTCATTTGATAAAAACCGTGAAGAGATTATAAAAAATGCAATTGATGCAGGTGTGGGCCAATTTGTTATTACAGGAACTAGCGTTAAGTCAAGCGAAATTGCATTAGATTATGCAAGTGAAGATAAATGGAAAGGAATTCTCTATTCAACTGCAGGCGTTCATCCTCATGATGCAAAGACATGCAATGAGAACACCATTGATGCCTTAAGAGAATTTGCAACCAAAGAATGTGTAGTTGCAATAGGAGAATGTGGACTTGACTACAACAGAAACTATTCTCCACAGGATGTTCAAAGAGAATGGTTTGAAAACCAGGTAAAACTAGCTCAAGAATTGGATATGCCATTATTTTTACATGAGAGAGATGCTCATGATGATATGCTAAAAATCCTATCCAAATATCCAGACATGTGTGAAAAGGCATGCATCCATTGTTTTACAGGAACAAAAGAAGAAGCAGAAAATTATCTTGAATTAGGCTGTTACATTGGTGTGACAGGATGGATCTGTGATGAGAGAAGAGGACAATCCTTGCAAGAAGCAGTTACAGTCATCCCTCCAGAAAAGATGATGATAGAAACCGATGCTCCATTCTTAATTCCAAGAAACTTTCCTAAAAAACCTAAATCAAACAAAAACAAGCCAGAATATTTGCCTCATATCTTAAATACAATTGCAGAATACAAGAAATGTGATAGTGAAGAATTAGGCAATGCTGTAAGCAAAACCACTAAAGAATTTTTCAAGATTTAAACAAAAACTTAAAAAAAATGAAAAATAAAAAAAAATATTAAAATACGCTTAATATCTTAAAAAAAAATATTAAAAAACACAAAATTCACTCAATTCAACATCAATTTTTATATAACATTAAATAAATAATAGAATAGTAGAAAAATAATTATATACGAATTAAACAATACTTATTAAATTTATTAATTAAAAAGAATGAAAAAGGTGTAAAAATGGCAGTAGAACAACATAAACATTGTCCAGTATGCGGTAGTCCAATACCAATGAAAGAAAGAGTATGCTCTCCAGATTGTCAAAAAGTCTTAGAACAAAACCAAAAAAACATTAAAAAAAGTAGAATGATGCTATTTGGAGTAATTATTTTATTTATACTCGTATGGGCTTATTTCATGTTTTTTAAATAGGTAAATAAAAAAATAACTAAATAGACAAATAACAATCAATATACTCAAAATTTAAAATAGCTATTATTTTAATAGCTATATTTTTATTTAAACTATTAAAATCACTATTTTGAAAAAAAAACTAATGTAAATATTACTAAACCAAATAAGAAAAAGTTTATTAACTAAACATGCCATACATATAAAAGTAATTTAAGATTTTTAATTAAAGACTATTTTTAAGTGATAACATGTTATTATCCTCAACAAGTACCTTAGACAACAAGAAAATTACCAAATATCATGGATTGGTTAACGGTGAAGCCTTGCTAGGTACCAATGTATATAAAGACTTATTCTCAGGAATTAGAGATGTTGTCGAAGGAAGAACTTCCACTTATGCAGCAGACGTTCAAAATGCTAGAGATGAAGCTTTCAAATCCATGGAAGCAAAAGCTGAAGCTTTAGGCGCAAATGGAATTATAGGCATTAAAGTTTCCTATAATAATCTTGGAGGAACTATGGGAAACACCATTTTAGTTACAGCTTATGGAACTGCTGTAAGCTATGAGAAATAGAATTATTGCAAAAGAAACTTTTTTTAAACTTAATTTCTAAATGACTATTTCATCATAAGATATCTTAAGCAATAAAGACTCAAAGATTTAGAGACTTATACTTAAAAAGAGTGAATAAATGAAACTTGAAGAATTTAAAGAGCGAGAAAAGAGAAGAAAGTTCCTAAAAGAGATAAGCGTGATCGCAATTGGAACAGCAGTAGGTATTACTACCTATCTAATTTGCCTTATCACTCATTTCGATATCTTTGGATGGAATTTTGGTCTTGTATTATCTCCTCTCTTTGCAGGATATGCAGAAAGCTTTTTAGCTAAAAAATATCTTGAGGAAAGTACTGGAGCAGTTAGTGCATTTATTCTCTTTATCATCACAGTAGTCTGGGGATTTATCATATCAAACCCAACATTAGGATTCAATATTATCACTGCAGGAAGTATCATAATCATCATTCAAGCTGCAATTCCCACAGCAACAAATTATTTCCTAATAGGCATGACCCTTGCAATCATCTCCCACATATCAGGTATCTTTAAAAAGATAACCAACTTTTTCTATAAAAGATACCTACAACTAATGGGAAAGCTAAATTTAGATCCTCGCATCATTAGGGAAGAAAATGCAGAGGAGAAATATCATTTCTATGAAACTGAACCTGACATGAATCATCTTGGAGTCCTATTGCTAACCTTAGAATATCTTCCACAGGGAAAAGAGCTTATAGACAATAAAGGAATCTATGAGAAAAGGGAAATATTTACATTCAACCAAAGGGAAGAATTAAAAAGCATGCGAAAAAACGAAATGCATCTAAAATTAATGGCTAGCGTTAAAAAAACTGAAACAAAGGCATTATATAATTTAATTAAAGAATTAAAAAATGATGGATGCAATGCTGTTTTAAATTTACATATGACCTTTGAGACATTAGGCCAAGATAAGGGAGAAAACGTAAGGCAGATAATTGTAAGAGGTACAGGGGTTGTTTTAGCGGATAAAACTGATAGCTAAAAATAATTGAAAACAAAATTAAACTGGATAAAATAAAAAAAACCAATAATTAAACACTAGCTAAAAAAAACCTCTTAATTAATCGCCTATAAAAACTACTTAAAATTAAACACCAACTAAAAAAAAAACCACTTAAATTAAACACTATATAAAATAAAAAAAAATAAAAAAATTATAGTCCTAAAAGCATAGCTATAGGATCAAATCCTATCATTTTTATCCCCATATATATTAGAACTATAGCAAATACTTGTTTTAGACGTTTTTCAGGCATTTTATAAACTAGATTCGCACCAATCCTTGCCATAGGAACAGAAAATAAACTTATTAAAACAAAATTTATTAGGCTAATGTAACCTATGCTATAAGGCATTGGATTTACTCCTAAACCTGAATAGATATATGAAACCAGGCCGCCGATTGCTGTAAATGCAATGAATACAGAAGAGGTTCCTATAGCTTCAATTAAGCTGAATCCAAATAGGATACATAATAAAGGAATTAAAAAGGTTCCTCCACCTACACCCATCATACCAGACAAGATTCCGATTAAAAAACCTAATATTGCACAAGAAACTAGATTAAACTCAATTAATGACTTTCCGCCATCTTCTCGAGACCCGAATAGCATATCCAAAGAAATTATTAAAAGCAAAACACCAAAAATAATCTGCAATATTCTTGATGGGATAAGATTTGCCAAAAGGCCTCCAATGAATCCTCCAATGATTCCGAAAATAGCTAATCTGATTCCAGGCTTAAGTATATCCTTATTCTTTTTTTGATGCTGATAAGCTCCAGAGGATGCTGTTGGAATAATGATTGCCAAGCTGGTTCCAAGAGAAACCATCATAGCCAAACTTGGGTCTATTCCTACATGAGTGAATAGGAAAAATTGCAATGGAACCATTAAAAAGCCTCCGCCAACTCCAAGAAGACCTGAAGCAAATCCTGCAAATATTCCAATTAAAATCAACCCTATATAAAAAATGATTGAGAACATATTAACACCAAAAAATATTCATATAGCAAAAAATGATTCATAATTTAAATAATAAAAATGATATAATTATACTATAATAAACATAGTAAATAAATCTTGATAAAATTAATATAATAAAATTAATATTAAGAAAACGAAATAAGCAAATCTTAAGAAAAAAATAACGTTTTGAGGATTAATTATGAATCTAAAGATAAACAAATATATTCCTTTGGGAATACTTTTAATTATATTGGGAGGGTCATTATACTTCTTAAGCGGAGTGGACCAATTCATAAGGCCATTTACCCAACCAATTCTAATGGGATCCTCAAAAGGCAAGGACATATTGTTTTTTGTACTCTTTGGAATAACTCTCATTTTATCATGCATTGGAGACAATTCACTATTATACAAATATGCTAAAGGGATGAATATTCCAGAAAAGCTCAAAGACAAGGACTTTTACTTAGAATTATCCTTTGTATTGCTTGCATTTACTCTTATAGCAGGAATAATCTCTGAATTTATCCTTAGGAACAATCTTGGAATTGGATGGAATACTATTCTTGTGGCGATGAATCCAACATACACAAGCACAAGCATACTTCACTCCCATTTATACAAATCAATATTTGGAGTGATATTAGGCATATTCCTAAGCCATATACCTGCAGGGATTCACACTGGAAGTTCCTTAAGCCCTTATACTCCTTCAATCATAAACCTTTTGTTTATTCTTATTCCTATAACTTATATAGTCATGATTCTTTCATTGCAAAGACGAAAGGTTTTATCAAGGATTATCCTTTCATTTACAATCACTTTAGCAATGATTGGAATCATTGATGGAGGTATGTTTGGAACTCCTGCAATTGGAGGGCTATATGGAATTCTCATTCTAATGTTTAATGGAACTATTCTAGATGAGATTTCTGACTTTTTAACTAAAAAAGAAGAAGAGAAAAAAGACATAAAAAGCATTTTAAAGGAAGAATGGAAAGTAATCAAATCTGTTTTCTTATTAAGAATTAAAAATAATCAGAAGGCTATAAAAAAATACTTTAAGATAGCTTTACCTCATATTGCATTGATTCTAATAATCATTTTACGTTTTTCCATTTCATTTTATGGTGCAGCCCCAGATTGCTATGAATTAACTGTCTATAATGGACATGACATTGACTTAGAAAATAATTATACTGTTATAGATACTATTAAAAATGGAAATAAAACCATTATTTACCTATCTAATGAATATAATGAAATGGAGTTGCTAAATGGATTAGCAATACAGTTAAATGGCAAATGTGATTGGTATTCATTAAGTTGGAATATCTATTCTTATTTAAACTGAAAATTATATTAAAACAATTGAATATACTAATAA
>ONYG01000135.1 GCA_900321995.1 uncultured Methanobrevibacter sp.
AAGAAATGTCCAAAGTGTGGAGTTGAAAATGACGACAATGCAAAGTTCTGCAAGAAATGCGGACATTCATATAGTGGAGACATTTTCACAGAAGAAAAAGACAACCGCAATAAAAACATAATCATAATTGCAGTAACTGCAATAATATGCATAGCACTTGTTGCAGGAGCAATAATGTTTTTAAATCAAGGAAATAGTGGAATATTGACTCAAAATGACCCAATAAAGATAATAAACACTACATTTGAAACAGGCCACTCCCTTGATGCAAAGACAGTATGCACAATCAATTTAGGAGAAAACCATTCAGGAGAAAATGTAAGCATAGAGATATTATATTCAAGGGATGGAGAGAATCTAAACGATGGAGACAAGACTACAGAAACCATTGGCCAAGATGGAACTATTGTATGTGAAAGCAAGGATTCCTATGGAAAATATCCTGATCATGCATCTGTAACAGTATACGATAGTGAAGGAAATCTTTTGGATAGTGTAGATGTTTCTTTAGAGACCGATGACAGCAAGCAGCTTGCAATTGGAAATGGTACAGTTACTGCTAAATCAATTACAGAAGCAGCTCATTCTGCAGGCAGTTCCAGTGACAGTGGCAGCAGCGGTGTTACAGAATGGGTAGAGGACTTGGACCTATCAGATAAGGCAGGATATGACTGTCATGTATATATTCATCACAGAAGTGATGGCACCAAGTATTATTATGATGATGAGGGAACTAAGCACTCTGCTCCTGAAAGTCAAGAATGGGTATTTTAGAAGAGTTTAAACTCTTCTCTTTTCTTTTTTTAACTACTGTTTTCTTTTTTTAAAAAAAAATATTTAAATTAAATTAAAAAAATAAAATTAAAACATAAAAGAATAAAGAAAAAAGAATAAAGAAAAAAGAATAAAAAAAATAATTATATAAATTTAAATCAATTTTATATAAAAAGAAAGAATAGATGTAATACCCCACCACATCTATTTAAACTATTTTTACATTAAACTTCTTGCTGGTTGCTTTAAGCACATTGTCGCCTCCATATTTTGCAGTGCAAGTATAAGACCCTTTTTTGCTTAAGCTTATCTTTACGCTAGCAACACCCTTTGAATTGGTTGTTCCAGAGTATTTCTTTCCGTTTATTGTAAAGATCACTTTCTTGTTTTTAATCGGATTTCCCTTAGCTGTCTTAAGGGTTGCGCTAACAGACTTTGTTTTTGCATTTGACTTGAATGTCTTAGCACTTGCAGCCAATTTAGGGCTTTGTTTAGTTACATTAATCTTTGCAACTGCAAATGAGCCTTGGTATTTGGAATCAGGCAAGAATCCGATAGCAAATGTGTATAACCCGGCTCTTGGAAGATTTATTTGTAATCTTGCACTGCCGTCAGAGCTAGTGTTTCTGTCATAGATTTTACCATTGAATCCGATTTTTATAGGAAGGCCTGATAAAGCCTTTCCATTACTGTCCACAAGCTTTACAACGAAATATTCTCCGATTCTGCCATCAGCGGAATGAACTGAGACTGTCTTCATATCCTCATAGATTATGTTTGTCTTGATTTTATGAAGTGACTTGTTTATGCTTAAGGGACTTCCTGTAGCGCTCTCATTTGCATTGTTTGGCTTAGGATACTTCTTGTCCACAGTGATTTTAGCAACTTCAAATGAACCGTTATAGTCATCATCACCTAAGAAGCAGACGGCAAAGGTATATATGTCCTCTCTCTTAAGGTTTATCTGCAATTTCGCCATACCGTTAGATGAGGTAAACCTATCATAGATCTTACCGTTGAAACCTATCTTAATAGGAAGGCCAGCTAAAGCCTTTCCATTACTGTCCACAAGCTTTACAACGAAATAATTTCCAATTCTGCCATCAGTATTGACATTGACTGGAGAAGTGTCCATATCATTATAAATGATTCTGGTCCCCATCACATCACTTACAGAAAACTTTGCACTGGCAGATGACTTATTATAATTAGAATCACCAGCAAAATTTGCTTTAACATCATAAGTACCTATAGAAAGGTCTTCAAGTATCAATGAAGCCTTACCATTTGAAACAGTCACATTATATGATTTAGTTCCAATCTTAAGGGCAATATTTCCATTTAATTTAATGTTATCAGAAGATACAAGTGTGAAATTAATGACCTCAATATCCCTTAATCTAATGTCATTAGTTGATATAGTAAGAACAGTGCTTTTAACTACAGGCACAGTATCAATAACATCAAAGATAGCATAATTGTCAGCCCCATTATACTTAGAATTACCTGCAAAACTTGCTGAAACAATATAAGTTCCAACAGAAAGACCATCAACTCTCAAGAAACCTATTCCATTTGAAATGGATACATCATAGAAGTAATCTCCAAGATAAACCTCAATAGTCTCATTCAAGCCGATACCATCACTTGAGCAAAGAGTGAAATTAATTAATTCAACACCACCAACAGTAATGTCATTAACTGAAATAGCTAAAGTAGTGTTCTTAACTACAGGCACAATATCCCTTACAGTAAAGACCTCATAATTATCAGATGAATTATACTTAGAATTACCTGCAAAACTTGCAGAAACAGTATAATTTCCAACAGAAAGACCATCAAGCCTTAGGAAACCTATTCCATTTGAAATGGATACATCATATAAGTTCTCTCCAAGATAAACCTCAATAGATGCATTCAAGCCGATACCATCACTTGAGCAAAGAGTGAAATTAATTAATTCAACGCCACCAACAGTAATGTCATTAACTGAAATACCTAAAGTGGTGTTCCTAGTCCTGTTATGATTGATGTAATCCAATGTGACATCCTCACCATTTTCAAGGATTTTTGAAGTAGTGATATTGACCTTTCCGACCACTGCATCAGTCTCATCACTGTATCTTATTGTTGAATTGATAAGGTAAACTGTACCCCATTCATCTTTTATTGAACCGCCAGAGCTTGCATTGTTGTCTGTGAAATTAGAGTTTATGACTTTGAAAGTTGTGTTGCCGTTACAGATTGCTCCACCGTTTTGAGCTGTGTTGTTTATGAAGCGAGAGTCCTTGACATCCACATTTGCAGTTCCATATCCTAAATCCCTATAATCATCATAATTCTGGAAGATAGCTCCACCATCAGTAGCATTATTATCAGCAAATGTAGAGTTGCCTATAGAAAGATTGCCATAATAATGATTATAAACTGCCCCTCCATTATATGCAGAGTTGTTTATGAATGATGAATCATCAATCAAAAGATTATCTCCATTATTACATACTGCGCCAGCATAGCTGTTGAATCTTCCAGATAATGCAGAGTTGTTTATGAAACTGGAATTTCTTATAGTAAGATTTTGATAATTCATGACCGCACCTGCTGAGCCTCCTTTAGCAGTGTTATTTGTGAAAGTGGAATTCACAAGCAATGCATTAGTTGTTATTTCCATGACACCCCCATATAGCAATGCGGTGTTATTTGTAAACTCAGAGGATAAAACTGTCAAATTTCCATTTGAATTAGATAGATACAAGACACCACATTCCTCTGCAGTATTGTTAATGAATCTTGAGCCATTGATTAGGACATTTCCCCAAGAGGTAATTGCTCCGCCTTGAGCGGTTGAAATGATGAAGCTAGGCAAGCCATCTAATCCATGACTGTGGTCTGCATCTATTGCAGAGTTATTGGCAAATGTTGAATTTTGGATTTCCAAATCCATACAGGAGATTGCTCCCCCATAGTGGAATGATGTGTTGTTTGAAAATATTGAATCCTTAATGAATGTCTTAGCTTCCTTAAAGGCAAAGATTGCACCTCCATATTTAGGAACTTGATTATTGGTGAAGGTTGAATTTTCAATATAAAGATCTGAATCTGTATATATTGCTCCTCCACCATATTCGGAAACATTGTTGTCATTAAATACTGAACCGTTAACCCTTATTATCCCATTTTCAGAGAGAATTGCACCGCCAGTCTCACCGGTGTTGTTGATGAAAGTGGAATTCTCCACGTCCAAACTAGTGTAATAAAGATTTATAGCCCCTCCTACTGCTGCAGTATTGTTTTCAAATGTGGCATTAACTATTGAAAGCTGAGTGAAACTTGCATAGATTGCAGCACCTTCAAGAAGAGAATGTCCGTTGATTAATTTAATATTCTTTATTGTGACATTGTTTCCGGTTATGTAGAATATTCTGGAAGCCTTTTGAGCATCAATTGTATGGCCGTTACCGTCTATTACAACATTGCTTCCATTGATTAGAACTGTCTGGCTTGCATTAAGGTCTTCAGTTAAAGTGACAATCCCATTATCTATAGTTGCATTTGCAAAGAGATCAAAGTAATCGTCATTTATTATAAGACAATTGGAATCATAAAATCCTCCAGAACCATATACTGGAATATTGCTGTTGTTTTTAAAGATTGACTCAGATGCATCAACAGATGATTCGGAATAGATTGCACCTCCCAAATTGGATGCATAATTATCTGTAAAATTGGAGGAGTTAACAATATATGCATTATAAAGCGCTCCACCATTCATTATTGCAGAATTGTTAATGAAAACAGAATCTGAAACATCACAGAAGTTATAGCAGCATACTGCACCACCAAATCTTGCAGAATTGTTAATGAAAACAGAATCTTTAATGGAAAACTGATATCGGGAATATATTGCACCTCCACTAAAATCACTATGGCCATTAAATAAGGAAATGTTTTTTAAAACCACATCATAAGAGTCAATAAGAAATATTCTTGCCAAAGCATTAGCGTCTACAGCATGTCCTTGGCCGTCAATAATCAAAGCATTATTGATTGGTATTCCCCCTTTAAAGTCAGCATCCAAAGAGTCATTGAATTTATAATCATTTTCAAGCTTAAGCTCACCCTCAGCCATTTGAATCAAAGTGTTTAGGTAGCTGAATGGAAGGGCATCCCTCAAGTTTTCATCAGTCAATACTGTGATAGTCTGTGTCTTGTTTACAGACTTGTAGTTATAGTCTCCGCTATAGGAAAGCTCAACGTTGTGGCTTCCTGGAGCCAAACCATAAATTCTTATGCTTGACTTGCCGGCAAATACCTCACTGTCTTTAACTTCTTTTCCATCTACAAATACAGTGAAAGTACCATTTGCATAGATAGGAACTTCAAGCCTAAACTCAGGATTTGCTACATTGTTTTCGAAATAAAATGACTCTGAAGAGTCAAAGTCATTTGAAAAGTTTCTCAATCCAAAGTTCTGTACCCAATATATTCTGCCATTTATCTTATATGCTGCAATCCCAACACAGTTAAATCCTGAATCAAGCATGTTACGCCTATGTCCTTGTTGGGAATATGGAAGGTCAGTCTCCTTCCATCCTTCTGTAACATCCCAACATGATACATAGTCCTCTGCAATGTTTTCTCCTTGGTTATCTAGGCCCTCTGGAAAGATTTTAAAGCAGATAGTTCCATCAGGACGATAATGTGAGAAATATTCAGAAATCTCTTTAGCCCTTATCTTAGCAGTATTCTCAAGCTCAATGTCTCTTACAAGAGGCAAAAGCCATACTGAACCGTTTCTATTGAAGTAGGTCTTTGTGGTATCGTCACTATTCAATTGCCATACGTTTTCTTCTGTTCTGAATTCGTTTAAATAGGTGTATGCATCTGATACATCTATATATTCCCCTTCATCTGATTGTAATTTTGATTTTGAATTCAATTGATTAGTAGTGTCACTTGAATCCAATAGATTAGAATCGGAAATAGTGTCACTTGAATTTAATTGATTATCACTTGAATCCAATGCATTTTCATCATTAGTCCCTATATCATTATCTCTAACTATAATTTCAGAAGATAGTGCATCTGAATTGTCATCCAGTGCTTGATCTTCAGCACTAACACTGGAAATTAGAAGAAATAAGATAAGAGTAAATATCAATATGCTTTTTCTTAACATAAAATTCTCCCTAAAAAAATTTCCATTTAAAGAAACTAAAATTTAAAAATAAATTTATCCTTGGTTTCTTTTTTAAAAAAAGTTTTAAAATAATTCCTTTTTAAAACTTGACTCTATTAACTATTATATTGTTTATTTTTTATAAACATTACTTATTAAGTCAAGATATTTATTGAAAATATTCATTTATTATTTTAAATAGTGAAAAATGTTAAATTAGAAATAAAAAAAGAATTAAAATTAAATAGAAAAAAATAGTTAAGAATAGAAATAAAAAAAGAAAAAAAGGTTTATTTATACATCAGAGTATAATAAACCAGTAGCTCTAGCTGAGAAGAATACAACATAAACTCCTATGATACCCATTAATATTCCGCCTATAGTAGAGTTCCATTGCATAATTGCAGCTACTATAAAGAATAAGATAAAGGTAATGATAAATACCAATATGATAAATAAAAGGAGTTTTAAAAGTCCTACTCTTGAAACATCCTTAATTGCTTCACCTATGTCTAAAGCATAACCGAAATCTTCAGTCTTAGCTAATCTACATTGAGCCATCATCATTCCTAATGCAAATATGATTGTTACAATAAATGTAATAATTGAAGTTAACCAGTTTTGGAAAATCATACCAACTACAATACTAATAATGATTGGAATAATCATGTAAACAAAGTTTACAACGAAAAGTTTAATACCATTCATAAATTGTCTTACAAAGTCTACTCCAGGCCCATCTTCTCTTCTTTCAATACCATATTTAGTTATGTCTAATTGATATCCTGTAATGAAAAATCCTAAGACAAGGGTAACGATAACTGCAAGAAGACTTGATCCGATAGTTGCTAGCACATTTTTACTGGAAGCGCTAAATAAAACTGCAAGTAAGGATGAACCAGCTACAATTCCAAGAATAATTCCTAAAATTGCATATATTGCTAATGCTTTTATGTTTTTTAAAGGATACGCTAATGCATCGCTAATAATTTCTCCTAATTCCATAATTTTCACCATAAT
>ONYG01000136.1 GCA_900321995.1 uncultured Methanobrevibacter sp.
ACATTACAAACATTCCAATGCAAAGAAGAAGAATTATGGTTAAACATATGACAATAAGATCTCTTGTATTCATATTTTCCCCCACCGTATTGTAATAGTTAATAATTAATTTGTTATAATATTATAAAAATTTAATTAAATCATAATATGCATTCTAGGCAAAATATTTTAATGAGTTTCAATAAAATATTGGTTGTGAAATGTAATCTCTCAATTGAGAAAACATATCACTTTAGTTATCAAATCATGTTAAGGGCAATATAATCTTATGGTTATATTGCTCTTTTTTTTAAGAGATTTTTTAATAATTTTTTTAAATCAGCTATTTTATTTTCTTGTTTTTCAGTTTTAGTCTAATTTTTTTTAAGAGATTTTTCTATTTTTTTAAACTTCAACAGCTATTTTTCTAAACTTTCATTTACTCTTTTTTCCCATATCTAAATTCTCAATTAAAATTAAATTAGAATTGCTTTTTTATCCATGCATCTTCAAATTTTTTTATGGTTTTTCAATCGATTTTGTTAAATTCAATTTAGTTTTAATAAAATTTATATATTAATATGTATATATAATATATTTGTATAAAGTATATTGGATATTCTTTCAATTGTACTTTATTATAAGGTTTTTTAGCTGAGGATTTGAGATTTAATTACCCTAAAACTATATAATTGAAAAATTATTAAAACTATCAAACTATGAAATTGTAAATAACAACTTATTATTTTTCATTAAAATATATGTATTGAATTCCATTATTGGAAAATCAAAGTCTTTTTATTCATATATTTTAAACAATATCTCATCTCCTCGGCTTTTTGACCTTATTTTGCAAAATGAGGTGAAACTTTGAAGATGAAAAAAACTTTTCTTATTTTTCTAGTATTATTATGTGTTGCAACCATGGCGGTAGCTTCCGCCAGTGCAGCAAGTGATGATATTGCATCTGACAATTCAGATACAAGTCTCGCTTTAACTGATAATGCTATCGAATCAGTCGGTTCAACGGATGATTCTGCTTCTATACCTGATACAATTGAAGCAGCAGATTCCGGAGCTGACGATAAGTCTCTTGGAACTCCCGCTCAAACGGATGATTCCATAGATGAATTAAATGAGGAAAATTCAGTAAGTGCTGTTTCTAATTTAGGTGAAGGATCTGGAAATGTCATCTATGTCCTTGAAAACGGAAGTGATGCTAATGACGGTTCCAGCGAGTCCAGTGCAGTAGCTACCCTTGCTAAGGCAATTGACATTGCAAATGCATCTTCCGCTACAGACCACACCATTTATGTAGGAAACGGTAATTACTATATAGAAAAACTAGAAAGCCCTGCAGGCAAAAACATTAATCTCATAGGTGAAAGCAAAGAGGGAACAATTGTCCACGGTACTGGAACCTATGCAATCAATGTTTACGAAGATGCTGTAAACTGGACAATTGAAAACTTCACTTTCTGTGATTTCAACAGTACTACCAGTACCAGCGCATTCTTAAGATGCTTTTCTGTAGACAGTAATTTTATAGTAAACAACTGTATTTTTAGAAATATAGGTTCTAAAAACGGTGCTATTTACATTACTTCTACCGGTACAAGGAGAATTTCCAACTGTCTCTTTGAAGACAATTTCGGTACCTATTCCAGTACATCTTCCATAATCCATTTATATGGCGAAGGGCAAGTGATTTTAGACAACATTGAAGTCAAAGGTTCTTATCAAGATCCACTTGTCGGAACTGCAACCTATTTAAGATCTATACTTTATGCAGACCAAGCTCAAACAGATGTTGTTTTAATGAATTCCAGAATCACTGATAACGTTGGTGCTATCGGATCTATAATTGAAGCTAAAGGATCATTTAAGGTAATCAACACCACCATTGAAAACAACTACATCAATACTTCAGCAAATGGTGTTAACGGTGGTACTTACATGTTCTATAGTGGAACAAGTTCCAACTCTGCATCCAATATAAACATTACCCAATCTGTGATTAAAGACAACACCCTTGCTGGCGGAAGCATAGGCCTTTTCAATCTTGTATACGGTACCCATAACATTGACAAGTCAATTATCATAAACAACAAATATGCAAATGGCAATGATGTCCCAATAGGCAGCACAAGCGGTGCTACCCTTACTGCTGACTATAACTACTGGGGTACCAATGAAAGACCTAATACCAGCGTAAACAATTGGGTTATCTTGACTGCAGATGTACCTGAATACGCATTTGTCGGTGTTGCTGAAAGCATTCCTGTTTATTTAAACACT
>ONYG01000046.1 GCA_900321995.1 uncultured Methanobrevibacter sp.
AACAATGATTGAAAGAAGCTTTGTTATGATGAAACCTGATGCGGTATCTAGACGTTTGATGGGTCAAATTTTAAGCCGTTTTGAAGACAAAGGTCTCAAAATTGTAGCTATGAAATTAAGACAAATTGATGAAGATTTAGCTAAAGAACACTATGGTGAACATGCAGAAAAACCATTCTTTGGCGGTTTAGTTGAATATATCACTTCTTCTCCAGCTTTAACTATGGTTATCGAAGGAGACGATGCTATTTCTGTTATTAGAAAAATGGTAGGAGCAACTAATCCTAAAGAAGCAGATATCGGTACCATTAGAGGAGACTTTGGTATGGATACTGGAAGAAACATTATCCACGCATCTGATGCACCAGAATCTGCAGCAAGAGAAATCGCATTATTCTTTGACGAAGAAGAAATTTGTGATTATTCTATGTCTGATAACGCTTGGATTTATGAATAAATAAGTTATATTCATTATTCATTAATTATTTAATATTTAAATACTCTCAAGTCTTTAAATTAGAAGTCAAGTTTCATATGATTTTTTGGAATTTGATTAAACTTATAATGACTTTAAAATTATAAAATTAAATTACGTTTGTTTAAATCAATTTTAGTAAGGAGAAAACATGAAGATTAGATCCCCAATTGTATCTGTTTTAGGTCATGTAGACCATGGTAAAACCACATTATTAGATTATATTAGAGGAAGTACTGTAGCTGATAGAGAAGCTGGTGGTATTACTCAGCATATTGGTGCTACAGAAATACCTATTGATACAATTAATGAAATTTGTGGTAGTTTTATCTCAAGATTATCAATTAAAGATACAATTCCTGGATTATTTTTTGTAGATACTCCTGGACACGCTGCATTCACTTCACTTCGTAAAAGAGGTGGAGCTTTAGCTGATTTAGCTATTTTGATTGTAGACATAAATGAGGGCTTTAAGCCTCAAACTTATGAAGCAATCAATATCCTAAAAATGTATAAGACTCCATTTATTGTTGTGGCTAATAAAATTGATAGGCTCTTTGGTTGGGAAACTCATGAAGGCGTTTCCTTTATGGAAAGCTATAACCAGCAGGCTCCAAGAATCAAGTCTGATTTGGACTTGAAGATTTATGAGCTTATGGGCAAATTGCATGAGGAAGGTTTCCAATCTGAAAGATTTGACCGTGTCACTGATTTTGCAAGCCAAATTACAATTATACCAATTTGTGCAAAATCTGGAGAAGGTGTCATTGAGCTTATAGCAATGTTGCTTGGTCTTGCTCAGGAATACCTAACAAAACAATTGGAAATCAGTGAAGATGCTCCTGCAAAAGGAACTGTTTTGGAAGTTAAGGAAGAAACAGGTCTTGGAATAACAGTTGACAGTATTATCTATGATGGAGTTCTCCGTGATGGAGATGAAATCGCATTAATGGATGCAAATAATGTTGTAACAACTAAAATAAGATCAATTTTACGACCTTTGCCTCTTGAAGAGATGAGAGACTCTAAAAAGAAATTCAAAAAGGTTGATGAGGTTGTTGCAGCTGCAGGTATTAAGATAGCTGCTCCAAATCTTGACGATGTTGTTTCAGGTTCTCCACTTAGGGTATTAAGTGAAGAAGAGGATGTTGAGGCAGAATTATTACAGGAATTGGAAGATATTACTGTTGATACTGATGATGAGGGAATACTCGTTAAGGCTGACACTTTAGGTTCTCTTGAAGCGGTTGTTCATTTGCTTAAGGAAATGGACTTGCCTATAAGGTCTGCTGAAATAGGAGATATCAATAAGAGAGATGTGATTAACGCATCCATTGCTAAGGAGGAAAACATTGAGCATGGTGTAATCATTGCATTTAATGTGAAGGTTCATCCGAAAGCGGAAGAGGATTTAAAGAATTCCGGCGTAAAGCTCTTTGCTGGTGACGTTATTTATCAAATAACTGAAGATTATGAAGCTTGGATACAGGAACGTAAAGAAGCTCAGAAAAAGCAATGGCTTGATGCAATTGTCAAACCTGCTAAAATCATGATCATTCCAAAATTAATATTCCGTCAAAGCAAACCTGCTATTTGCGGTATTGAAGTTGAAGCAGGAACTATAAAGACTGGCTACACTCTTATGAATTCTAATGGTGACTATGTAGGTGTAGTCGCCAGCATGGAAGACAAGGGGGAAACCTTATCTGCAATGTCAAGAGGTCAAAGGGTTGCTATGGCTATTAACGATGCTGTGGCAGGCAAGGACTTTGAGGAAGGGGACAGTTTATATGTAGACATTCCTGAAAAGCACTTTAAGGTTTTAGAACGTGAATTTAAAGACAAGTTAACTGAAGACGAATTTTTAGCCCTTGATGAAATCGTTGATATCAAACGTAAAAGCGAACCTGATTGGGGTAAATTAGGTCTTTTTGAATATTAGATAATTTTATCATATTTAATAGAATAAATCTAGAGATTTATGGAAGATTAAATTCCTAAAAACGAAAGGAGGAATTTTATTGGCATTTAAAATTGTTGTATCTGATAAAGAATTAAGCTATCAATTAGAAGTTGATGACGCTAAACAATTAAACGGTTTAACCATTGGTGAAGAATTTGATGGTCAAATTGTAGGATTAGATGGCTACACTTTAAAAATCACTGGTGGTAGTGACAAAAACGGTTTTGCTATGAAAAAAGATGTTGATGGTCCTAGAAGAATCAAAAGTCTTTTAACTGGTGGAGTCGGTTACAAACCTAAAGCTGATGGTGTTAAAAGAAGAAAAACTGTTAGAGGAAACACTATTTCTGATGACATTGTTCAAATTAACACTATTGTTACCAAAGCAGGTAGCAAATCTATATCTGATATCTTAAATCCTGAAGAAGAGGAAGCAGAAGAATAATCAGATATTATGAAAAATATTAATTAATGAATTTATTTCATTATATTTTTCATTTTAAAAATCAAATTAATTATAATTCAATTTAAAGATTTTTTTAAATCTTTATAATTGTTTTAATTAATTATATCAATATTTTTGGAAGATGATTCCAATTAAAAATCATATTAAAATTTATTATTTAAAAAATTCATTATTATATTAAAAACATTTTATTCATTTATCAATTTCATTTTTATATTAATATTGAATTATAAAATGTTAAAAAGGTAAGTGCCAAATATTAATTTTTAAGGCATTATTCTAATTAATTTAAAAGAAGAAACTTGTATTTGTATGAAAGAAGGATAATTATTTAATTAATTATCAATTTAAAATTGACTTATAAACAAATTATAATTCAATATTATTCATTATTCAATTTTATTCATTTAAAAAAAATAAAGGTGTAATCTGTGAAAGTACAATCTGATGTTAACATAGGACTGGTGGGCCATGTCGATCACGGTAAAACAACTCTTACTAAAGCATTGTCTGGTGTATGGACAGATACTCACAGTGAAGAAACAAAAAGAGGTATATCCATTCGTTTAGGATATGCTGATATTGAATTTAGGAAATGTCCAAATTGTGAAGAGCCTTTATGTTACACTACCAAGGATGTTTGTGAACACTGTGGCAGTGAAACAGAACTTATCAAAAAAGTATCTTTTGTAGATGCTCCAGGACACGAAACATTAATGGCTACTATGTTATCTGGTGCTGCAATTATGGATGGTGCTGTTTTAGTTATTGCAGCTAATGAAGAGTGCCCTCAACCACAAACCAAAGAGCATTTGATGGCTCTTGACGTAATTGGTGTAAAAGATGTAGTTGTAGTTCAAAATAAAGTAGATATTGTCCCAAAAGAAAGAGCAATTGAAAGTTATAATGAAATTAAGGAATTTGTAAAAGGTACTTGTGCAGAAGATGCACCAATCATTCCAGTTTCTGCTCAACAAGGGGCTAATATAGATATTCTTATTAAAGCTATTGATGAGCTTATTAAAACTCCTGAAAAAGATTTGGATAAGCCTGCAAGGATGCATGTAGCTAGATCTTTTGACATTAATAAACCAGGTTCCCATCCTAAAAAGATTAAAGGTGGAGTAATTGGGGGAAGTTTGACTCAAGGTACTCTTAAATTAGGCGACATTATTGAAATTAGGCCTGGAATCAATGTAAAAGAAAACAAGCAGAACAAATGGATTAACTTGACTTCTGAAATCATAGGTCTTGAAGCAGGAGGAGAAGCTGTGGAAGAAGTAGGACCTGGAGGTCTTATTGGTGTAGCAACTAAGCTTGACCCTGCATTGACTAAAGCAGATTCATTATCTGGTTCTGTTGCAGGTGCTGAAGGTACATTACCAGATGTTTTACACAGTTTTGAAATGAAAACCGAACTTTTAGACCGTGTTGTAGGTACTAAAGAAGAAAGAGAAGTGGCTCCAATCAAGCTCAAAGAGCTTTTAATGATCAACTGTGGTACAACCACAACTGTTGGTATGGTAACCAATGTTAAAAAGAATGTTACTGTTGATTTGAAATTGCCTGTCTGTGCAGACAAAGGTGATAGGGTCGCTTTATCTCGTAGAGTAGGTGCTCGTTGGAGATTAATCGGTTTTGGTATTATACAATAGGTAATTAATTCAATTATCTATCTTCTACATAGATAATCAATTCATTTATCTATTTCATTAATTTAATTCGATTTGCTTGAATGGCCTGTGGGGTTTAAGATGAAGTCAGAATCAAGAGAAGTTTTTATTGACACTAACTTTTTCATGATTCCTTTTCAATTTAATGTTGATATAGTTGAAGAGTTTAAAAGGATATTGCCTAATTACAAATTGGTGACTACTGAATTTGTTATTAATGAGCTTAAAGGCTTGAAAAATAACAGTAAGGGCAAAGTCAGATTGGCTGCTGGTTTAGGCTTAAAGATAGCTCAATCTGATGATATTGAAATTAGGGATCTTCCTTTGAATAAAGGAGAATCTGTAGATGATGCCTTGATTAGAGTTTCTAAGGTCTTGGCTACAAATGACATTGTTTTAAAGAAAAAGGCTAAAAAGAATGGCATAGCTTTGGTCTATTTAAGACAAAAAAGATATCTTGCTGTTGATGGTTATTTGGCTTGATTTAAACTGTGAAGCTTGTTTGGCTTGAGTAAACTGTGAAGCTTGTTTGGCTTGAGTAAAGCGAATTTATTTAAATTAAATTTATCATTAAGTTTAAATATAATTATTATTATAATTTTATTAATTATTATTCAAATTAGAAAAAATTTATATTATGAGGGATTATTTTGTATTACATGACAACTATTGAGGGAACTGTAAGAATTCCACCACACAGATTTGGTGAACCTCTTGAAGATGTGGCTATTGAAACCTTAAATGAGTCTTACAATGGTAAACTTGATAAGAATTTAGGTTTAATGGTTGGTGTAGTTAGTATTGAAGAAATGGGTGAAGGAGTTCTCATTATGGGTGATGGAGCTGCTTACCACAATGTTATTTTTAATTCTATCTTCTTTAAACCTGAACAACAAGAAATCGTTGAAGGAGAAGTTATTGATATAGCTGAATTTGGTGCATTTGTAAGAATTGGACCTATGGATGGTCTTGTTCATGTATCACAAGTAACTGATGATTATATAAATTATGATCCTAGAAATTCCTCTCTTGTTGCTAAGGAATCTAAAAAGATTTTGCATGAGGGAGATAAAGTAAGGGCTAGAATCGTTACTTTAAGTCTTAAAGGAAAATCCGTTCAAGAAAGCAAAATTGGTCTTACTATGAGACAACCTAACTTAGGCAGTTTTGAATGGATTGAAAAGGAAAAAAATAAATCTAAAGAAAAAGGAATGGCTAAGGTGGAATAATGGCTTTAAAAGCTTGTACACATTGTAGTTTATTATCTGAAAAAGAGCAATGTCCTGAATGTAAAAACCCTACTTCCTCAAATTGGAGCGGTCTCTTGATTGTCACAGATCCTGAAAATTCAGACGTTGCTAAAGAACTTGGAATTACTAAACCCGGCGAATACGCATTAAGAGTAAGATAATTCTATTTTATCTTTTTTTCTTTCTTTTTTTATTTTTTATACTTTTTTTAGTTTAATATTTTTTTATTTAATAGTTTTTTTTATTTAATAGTTTTTTTTAGTTTAATATTTTTTTATTTAATAGTTTTTTTTATTTAATAGTTTTTTTTTAGTTTAATATTTTTTAGTTTTTTAACTTTTTTAGTTTAATTCTTAATTTAATTATAATTTATATTAATTTTTTATTATTTTCCTAGTATTTTTCTTATATTCAATTAATTTCCCTTATTTTTCTTTTATTTAACATAAAATTTATATTATTGTAAATAAATATATTTAATATGTATCTTTTTTATAACAGTAGTTTATAAATTTTTAAATGGAAATTTAACTATTTTCCAGTTTTAAATGAAAAGATATTTTTATTATAATATTTTATTAAATTAAACAAAAAATAAGAGGTTTTTTAAATGACAGGTTTAATTGATATTTTTAAGGAAGCTATTGTTTATCCTTTAAGCAATGTAATAGTTTTATTAACTATTGGTGCTCTTTTTTTAGTTTCTAATATTCCTAGTATTCTTTTACCTTATGGAATTGATTTAGGCACTCCAATATTCGCTATCTTTGGTATTATTGCCTTAGTCGTTGGAATACTTATATCAGGTTATACCCTTTCAATAATAAGGGATGCAATTGATATGAATGTATCCATTCCTAAATTGGACTTTGCTAAAAATTTTGTAGATGGGATTAAGGCTATTGTATTGCAAATAATCTATTATATTATTCCAGCAATAATAGTGGCTATCGTATTTTTCATTAGCGGTGCACCTGGTGCATTAATGAAAATATTTAACTTTTTTGCTGAAAATGAAGCTCTTCTGAATCAAACTTTAAACAGCACTGGTGCTGTAAACACTCAGATTTTCCAAATGATTCCTCAAGAATATGTTGCTGGTCTTATAAATGGTTTAGCAATCACTGCTATCATTGCAGTTATCTTATACCTTATTTTCGGTTTATTGTATGAGATTGCACTTTGTAGATTAGCTAAATATGACTCTCTTAAGGAAGGATTAAGATTTGGTGAAGTATTTAAGGATATTAGGACTATTGGAATAGGCAAATATGTCGGATGGTTCATTTTATTGATAATCATTGTTTTTGTATTGTCAATTGTTATGGGTATCATTATATCTATTCCATATATTGGAATGATCATATCATACTTATTATGTGCTCCATTTATTTTCTTATTTACTTCTAGAGCTCTTGGTTTAATATATATTGAAGCAGATAGGCCAGAATAGTTTAATTATAAAGCAGATATTCCAAAATAGTTTTAATTATAAATGAATAATTTTTTTATTCATTTATTTTTTCTTTTATAAATTTTAGAGATTTTTTAATTTATTTTTTTTATTTTTCTTTTGATTTAATTTTGAAAATATTGATTAATTTCCTTTAAGGATAATATAATTCTCTTTTTTTTAACTCTTTTAATACTAAACTTTATATATCTTAAAATAAATATATATTAAAGTATAATAATAATTTTGCTTAATAAATTATTTCATATTTATTTAAAAAATATTATTATAGATTTATTAATAGAGGTTAAAACTTGTTTAAAATAGATGAAAATTCAATAGATGAATTTAAGAAACCATTAGGAAAATTGTATGTTGATTTTGAAGATGCAATTCCTAAGATTAAAGAGGCTAGTTTTTTAATCTCTGTTGGTGATCAAACCACTAAAAATCTTCTTGATAACGATTTGTATCCTGATTTAGGAATTATAGATAATCGTATTCAACGTAAAGATCATAATCATGATATTATTCGTACAGAAAACATTTTAAGGGCAGATAATCCTGCAGGTACAATTACTAAAAATCTATGGGAAACCATAGAGTCAGCTGTTTCACTAATACTTGAAGATAAAGAAAAACGTATTATTGAAGTGAAAGGGGAAGAAGATCTTGCAGTTCTTCCATGCTTATTAGTTGCACCTGAAGATGCTGTTATATTATATGGCCAACCGAACGAAGGTTTGGTCTTTGTTAATGTTTCTGAAGGAAAAGATAAAGCTTTAAGACTTATGGATTTTTTCAATGAAGAAAATTAAGGCTTATCTGTAATATTATTTATTCTAAACCCAAAAAGAGGTTTTATAATGGAAATCGAAATTTTTGAAAAGAAAGAAAATATTTTATTTGACAGAACTGAAGTTAAATTTTATTGTTTATATGAAGGTGAAGCAACTCCTAAACTCTTAGATGTTAAACATAAGTTAGTTGCTTTACTTGATACCAAAAAAGAATTAATCGTAGTAGACAATCTTCAACCAGGATATGGTGAACCTAAAGCTACCGGTTACGCTAAAGTATATGGTAGAGAAGCATCCTTATTAGATGTAGAAAAACCTAATATAATCGCTAAAAACAAAGAACCAGAAGCTCCTGCTGAAGAAGAAGATGAAGCGGAAGAATAATTAGAATATTAGGAGGATATTAATATGGCTACTAAAAAAGAATTATATACTGTCGAAGGAGACAAAATCGTAAGAAAAAATCCTTTCTGTCCTCGTTGTTCTGAAGGTGTATTTATGGCTGACCACGGTGATAGATACGCTTGTGGTAAATGCGGATA
>ONYG01000143.1 GCA_900321995.1 uncultured Methanobrevibacter sp.
AAATAAATAAAAATAATAACTAAAAAGAAAATAAACTAAACCATGACAAGAAAAAACATAATTTTAATTGGCTTAATTACAATTATCCTAGTTGCAATGATTCCAAGCGCAATTGCTGCAGATAATTCTAATTGGACAACTAAGAATGTAGGGGGAATAGACTTTAAGATCCCTCCAGAATTTGATGGAGGGCAATTGAAAGACAGTTCATATTCTTTAACAAACGTTTTTGAATTTGGACTATTGACTTTAGAAGACGATAAAAACCTTAGACGCAACTATGGCTATGAATCTACAAATGAAGAGGTATATGATGTTAAGGAAATGAACATCAATGGCCATAATGCAGTGGCTTATTTTTCAAACAGAAGTATTGTAGAGCATCCGGTAACCTATATATTCTTTGAAACAAATGGAACAGTCTATGCACTTTCCTATAATGGAGATGATGTTAATAAAACCATAAAAGAAATAGTATCTTCCACCCCTAAGTCCAAATGGAGCGAAAACGAGTTTAATGAAAAATTAAACCAAGCCCAACAGGATTATATTGAAGAACAAGAGGAATTTGAAAGGGAATACCAATATGAAGAAGCTTACCGTCAAGGATACTATCAAGGCCAAAGTGATAGCAGACATAGTGGCAGAGGCATATTTGGATATTATTTCTTCTATAAATTAGGCCAAAGAAATAGTCGTTAGTAAAAAAAAGAAAGTAAAATTTTTTTAATAATTTTTTATTAAAAGGAATAAAAATAGATTCTATATGGAATAAAAATAGATTCTAAATGGAATAAAAAAGTAATAAAAACTCTCTAAATAAATAGTAACAGAGAAAAAATAAAAAAAAGAAAGATAAGGATAAGAACAATTTATTCTTATCTACTTATTTTTAAAGTGTAGGCCAAGCCATATCATTAAAGAAGATTAAATCCACCATATCTCCAATTTCTATGCCTTCATTATTCTCATCAATGATTATATAACAATTAGCTTCCACCATAGAACGAATTATACCAGAACCTCTATTCAATACATGACGAACACACTCATCATCAGCCACTGCCCTAATATAATCAGTTCTTCCAAGAGAGGAGTGGATTTTAGTTTTGGATTCTCTCTTTACAATATGATGGTCATAATCAAGGCCTTGGATTTTAAAGAAGAATTGTCTTGCGATAATATCGAATTGAGACATAGCTGCTACAGGCTGGCCTGAAAGCATGAATATTTGAGTGCCATTTACTAAACCTGCCCCTACAGGTTTTCCAGGCCTCATTGCAACACCATGGAATAGCACTTCACCTAAATCTTCAACTGCATCTACAACTACATCGCCTTTACTTATAGCTGTACCTCCAGTGGTTATTACACAATCATATTCTTTGCTTGCCTTATCAATGGCATCCTTTACTTCATCAAAGTCATCAAAGCCATGGTCTATATCTACAATAGCTCCAGCACTCTTGATAAGTGCTGCAATGGTAAATTGATTAGAATTAATAATTTTTGCATCATCAAGATCTGGAGAAGGATCTGCCAATTCATTTCCTGTGATTAATAGTTTTACTCTTGGCTTTTTATAAACTTCCACTTGATTATATCCTGCAGAAGCAATAAGGCCCATCTCTTGAGGTCTTATTAATACATTTGAACCTAAAACTTCTTCTCCTTTAGCTATATCCTCTGCTTTTGGAGATATGTTTTCACCAGGAGTTACTTGAGAATGAATTTCTAAATTATCGCCATCTTCATAAGTGTATTCCTTCATTAAAACTGCATTGGCACCATCTGGAATAGGTGCACCAGTTGCTATTACAATAGCTTCACCATGATGGACAGTCTTCTGTGAAAAGTCACCTGCTCCAATCCTATCGATGATCTTTAATTCTTTTATTACATTATTAGAAGCTCCAAAGGTATCTTCTGCAATAACTGCATATCCATCCATAGCAGATTTATCAAAAGGTGGAGAATTATGATACGAAGAAACAGAATGAGCTAAAACTCTACCTTGAGAATCTTTCAAATCAATAGTTTCTGTATCCATAAGTTTCACATTCTCATCAACTTTGGACAATGCTTCTTTTAATGGAATTAAATTTGAAATAAACTTCATATTATCTTCCCACAAATATTATAAATAAATTACCTGTAATTACTAAATTTAATTAACTAAAACAATTCAATTAATTATTTAATAAATTAAATATGCTTTTAATCTTCAATTTATTAAATAATTAAACAAAATAAACTAAATAACAATCAATAAGCAAAGAACTCCAACAATACCATGACCTAATATCATAAAAATGAAATAAAATTATTTAAAAAAAATAGAATTTAAGAAATATTTTAATAAAAAATTTCTTAAATTATGCATGAAATCTTGATTTAATAAATAACTATCTAAGCCATATATTTTTCGATAACACCATTATAAGCATTATCCAAATCATCAATGCTTAAATTGACAATATTTTCATCTGCATTATTAATTACTAAAGAATCTCCCTTAACTTCTCCAATAATCGCAGCATCAATGTCAATATTAGCTATTATTTCATCTGCCATTTGTGAACTTACTGCAATAATATATCTTCCGTGAGATTCAGAGAATAATAAATTATTAGCACTAATGCCCTCTTCAGATGGAACTTTAGAAATGTCTATTTCACAGCCTAACTTGCTATCCATTGCCATTTCAGATAATGCAATAGCTATACCTCCTGCAGATACATCGTGAGT
>ONYG01000234.1 GCA_900321995.1 uncultured Methanobrevibacter sp.
AAGTAGCTGGAGTTACTGAAGTTACCATCCGTAACAGATACAAGGAACTCACCGAGCAATTGGAAATGGGAGTTACATTATAAAACCAGAGACTCTTGGTTTACACTTATGTGTATTTCCATGAGTTTTTTTCTTTTTTTTTAATCTATTTATAAGATATTCATTTAAAAAATTCATAATTCGTAGTTATGAGTCGTTTTGTTTATTTTTTTTAAATGAAATAATTTTAAGCGATAAGACTCTAAGAGTTAAATAACTAAAATTCGGGTAAAAACTATGGATAAATGGAATGTGTGAGATTCATCAGACTGGGGAGATAGTGTCGCAATGCCTGATAAAGCATATGTGGGATATATTAATGGTGTAACGATGATGATTACGAGGTGCTATGACAGTTTTTTAGAATCCATGAGACAAAAATTAGCAGAGCCTAGACATTCAAAAAGAATATGAATTTTCACGAAACAAGAAGATTATATAGGGAAGTCGTTGATGAAATTGAACGCAAAAAACATGCTTTTATGGACGACAGGCTAAATGCATTACAGAAATCCTCCCAAAGAGAACTTAATAAAATAAACAGTATTTAATCTGATTTAAATCTTTAAGAATAATCAGTTGACTTTTAGGCCTATTTATATTATAATAAAAATAGAATTTGTAAAATTTTCATTTTTTTGTAAATAACAAAAATTTTAAATAAAAAAAATAAATGATAATTTTTATCATTTTTAAATTTAAATTTTTTTGTAATGTATATCTAACTCAACAATCATGCAGCAGGATTTCCATTTTTATCAACCCATTGTCCATTTTGTTTTGAAAATCCATGAGTAGCATAAGATTCATCTGAACCATATGAGGGTTCACTATAACTAGATGAATAACTTGAACTACTAGATTTGGTTGGTGTTGTGTCAGTTTTTTTCGCTTTATCCTTAATTTTTGTTTCTTTAATAAAATTAGAACTCTTATATCCATCTTCTTTAAATAAACCATTTATAGTATATTTGCCACTTTCTAATTTAACTTTATATTTAGCTATACCTGCATCATTTGTTTTGACTGTAACATTCTTAGACTTATTATTTGAATCTGTAAAAGTTAAAATAATATCTTTATTTTTTAAAGGACTGCCTTCAGAATCAATTAATGAAATGGAGATAGTGTCCCCAACAGTTAATGATGAAGGAATATCTGCAGAAATAACTGACTCGGTTTGAGTAGAAGTTAATGCAAAAATTCCAAATCCAATAATTGCACATATGACAATTGCAACACAAATGATGATTATTAGATTTTTATTTTCCATATTTTCACATCCTTAATACGATTATTTGATATATTTTTCTTCTTATAATTATTTTATAGTATTTTTTTGAAAATCATTTTTATTATATGCTTATTGTATTTTTTAGGGAAAACTTCACTTTAAATTTTCAAAAAGAAAATTATTCAACACTCTACGATATTTACTGATCCTGAAAAAAAATGACAACCGTAGGAGAAATTCAGAAATGTAAAGTTATAGGTCGAAGAAAACACAAGAGAATTAGAGTTAATTATTAGAATCTTCTTTAATTGTTTTTTTAGCTAATTCTTCATCTATGATTTCCCAGTGAAGACCCCTCTTTAAAACTTTTTCTTTTAATTTAGACAGTGATACTGATTGAATTGTTTTTTGTTTTTCATCTTCAGTCCATCTATAAATCCAGAGAATTCCTTTTTTACAACTGGAACATTTTCTTTTAGATACACGAAAGATTCCAGTTCTTGTTAAGGAGGAATAATGAAACTCTGCATTGTTTTCTTCAGTTTTCACGTTTTTATCTTGTTCTATTGTTTTTTTAGCTAACTCTTCATCTATGATTTCCCAATGAAGACCTTTGGTTTCAACTTTCTCTTTTAATTTAAGTAATGAGATAGAAAAAATTGATTTTCTTTTCCCATTATCATCTAAGTAAGTATAACCCCACATAAAACCTTGTCTGTATTTAGAATGTTTCTTTTTAGAAACAAGATAAAAACCAGTTGAGGTATTCCGTTTGCTTTGAGCTTTAGACATATTGGTTCTTGCTTCTTTAGTTGATTTAACCCCTAATCGAGCTTCTCTTATTTTTTGTTTTGTTTCTTCTGTATGCTTTTTACCTAAAAAGTTTTTATTGCCTTTTTTGGATTCCCCAATTTTTCTTTTATGTTCTTCACTAAATTTCTTTCCAAAATTAGCATTATTGACTCCGCTTAACATTTTTGAAAGTTTTTGTTTTGTTTCTTCAGAATGCTTAAATCCACGAGAGCCTTCACCACCATCTGTATAATTGAATTTTGGATTAAATAATGCAATTAGGGTCATTTCCCAATGATTTAAATCCTCAATATCGCACTCTTTTAGTACAAGCAAAACATATCTCTCTTCATTGTTTTGTAAAACCCTATTTATAGTTTGAGCATTATATCTTGAGGGGGAGAGATGCTCATAATGTCTTGTCTTTATATCAAAAGCCTGTCCCACATAAACAAGATCGTCCTTAAGGTTATCCCAGTATCCATAGATTCCTGAAGTCATATATAATCTTATGTTGTTTTGTTTATTAAGTTTATCATATTTTTTTGAAAATCATTTTACATGGGAAGTTTTTGTATAAACAAACAAGTAACAAAAGTAAAATAAGAGAATACAGAATTAAAAAATTATTACAAAAAAATTATCAATTGTATAGAAAAATTAAATAGGGGGAATAACCTTCAGCTATTCCCAACCATCATCAACCTTACCTTCCATATGGTCTTGGACAAAAAAAGTGAACAAACCTGCAGTATCAACACTCTCAAATCTAACAGTATACTTCACACTATCTGCTTTAATAATAGACTCCTTTTTAAACTGTTCACAACCAGTAATATCGCTCCAAGGTAATCTTAAATCACTTGTTTGATTAATCGCTTCTTTAAACACGATACCCTTATCGGCAAAATAAAACGGACATTTAACTTTTTTCTGTTCTTTACTACTGGAAACAAAACCGTCACCACCTAAAGCAGCACCTCGAATTTTAGTATCAAACTCTGGTAAAAGCAGAGTGACACGTAACTCAGTTTTATACAATAAATGAGGCCTATTAAAAAATTCATTGATTAACTCATCATTTAATGTAGGGTTACCAATATGATTATGCCATCCATAAAAATAGGCCAAAGGAATATTTCGTGTTTTACATTCATTTTTTATTCGATTGAATGGTGTTTCTGTTTTATCTTTTTTTCTGCTGAATAATCCCATAATGAATCAACTAATATTTTTTTTCTGATCAAGTTTAAAATTATTTCATCATGTGTTATGAACGTACAAATAATTAAACATAATATGTCTAAAAAATAATTAATAAAAAATTAGAATCTTAATCTTTTTTCTTTTCCAATGAATTTATCTTCTCCATCAGCTCCAGTATAGTATGCTTGAGCCATACCATATGGTGAATTGTCAACCACGGTAACGATGTATATTGGTTTTTTCACAGTCTTATACTTGCCAGTTTTGACCTTTTTAGTGGTTGTGTACTTGACTTTCTTTTTGAATTTGGCATAATATTTATACACATGACCATCGTTTTCTTCGACTGATTTGTATCCATAATAAGTCCAACCATTATTGTAGTATTTATCAGTATCATAGTCATATTCTGTCATATCAGAATAATCACTATTGTACACAGTTTTAGATTCCAGAACAGTTTTATATTTCCATTTTGTTTTTGTAACTTTTTTCTTTTTGTAGATTGGTACTTTTACTTTCTTATAAGATTTTGTCTTTAAATGATATGATTTGAAGCTAGTAGATGTCTCACCCTTATAAACCTTTTTTAGCGTATTGTATTTTTTATCAGATATTGTTGCTTTATATTTACCACATTTTATTGTATGTGAAGCTGCGGCAGTACCCATTGTCATTCCAACAACGAACACTGCAAGAACAGCAAGTATGAATAGTTTCTTTTTATTCAAAATTAAACCTCCTCCTTAATTCATTAATGATTTTAGTTTATTTTTATTAATATATAATTTTTATTAATTTCCTTGCTTTTATAACATAATGAAATAATTTAAACAAGGTATGGCAAATTTTATTTTCATAAATTATTTAAACACCAAGGCGTATACTATTGATTATGAAATTTAAAATATTCATTGTACTGAGTTTTTTATGTTTAGTTTCTATGTCTTTTGTTGCTGCAAGTGACACGGATAATATTTATTTTGATATTACCCCTCCAGATGGTTACTTTATAGACCATTGTTCAGATTCTACTATTTATATGAGAGAAAATGAAACTGGGGATTTAATTTGTATATTTGAAGTTTATGGTAATACTCATTTAACTGGTTATGAGAATGTTGTTGAACCACACATTTCTAATACCATAAAAACATCAGATTATACTGCATATGAAACATATGACCCGGATGCAGGCAATTCAAAGACAACTATTTTAAGAACTAATAAAGAAGGGCTTGAGTTTCAACTAGTTTGGGATCATCATGGAAGTTATGATGAAGACACATTTAGACATGAAGTTGACATATTAAATCAAACTGCACAATCAATAAAATTAAAATAATTTTGATATTTTTTTTATTTTTATTTTTTAGTAGTGAATGGTATGGTGCTTAAAAATGTTGTCTAAACTATTTTAAACCACCACCTTCTAAAGTTGAGTTTATTTTTTTAAAGTTCGTTTATACAATGCGAAACAATTTTAAAATCAAGCACGGTTAAAATTGAAAAAATTTTCACTTTTTGAAAATTTCAAATCTTAGTTTCATAAAATTTTTAAAACTAATTTAAAATGAGTTAAATGCAATTATGCAGTTTTTTTTTAAATCATTTTCCACTTGAATTTATTTATTGAAATTTTAATTTCTTAATTTATGTGCCACTTGAAAATAGTGCTTCCAAAAGAAATGAAGCATTTTCAAAACCATTTAAATAAAAATCAGTAAAAGCAGTTTAATCTTATTTTCTATGATGTGGTTTAAAGCTGTGGAAATGTTTGTAATTTGTTTTTGCATACTTTTCAATGCTTTCGTCCAGGTCCTTTAA
>ONYG01000145.1 GCA_900321995.1 uncultured Methanobrevibacter sp.
AACAAGACTAGGAAAAATCCCAGTCACAGCAACATACGCAGGAGCAACATCCTACGCATCAAGCTCAAAATCAGTAACAATCACATCTGTTATGGATAAGTCTCAAATTACTATCCCAGATTCTACTATCACTAGAGGAAAATACTTCTATGCTTATCTAAAGGATAGTTCTGGAAAGGCAATTTCTAGTCAAAAGGTTACTATAAAATTTAGTTCAAAATCATATACAAAAACAACAAATACAAATGGAAGAGTTTCATTATTTATCTCTGCAAATCCAGGGTCTTATGCTACAACTGTTAGCTTTGCTACTACATCAAGCTATTATGCAAGCAGCAAATCAGTGACAGTTAAGGTTTTAGCAAACACTACTGCTAAAATAATAGCGAAAGACCAAACTGTGCTTGGAGAATATTCTGTCAGATTAGTTGACAATAATGGAAACCCATTAGCAAATCAGACAATTTCAATTACAACAACTACACTCAATAGAACAACTGGATCTGGTGATAAAATCACCAAGAAGACAATTGTCTTAGATTCTGATAATATCTTTAATAAGGCAACTGATTTAAAGTTCTTAAATGATATTGCCAGCGTTCTTAGGTCAAAAGGATATAAGGTTATTGTAAACTCAAATATTGGTCCAAATGAACACTGTAGTGATGTAATGGGCAAATATTCTGATGCTTGTATTTTCTGTATCTTTGGTGGAGTAGATAGTGGTATGTTTGTTGACATGTCAGCAAACTGGTACCAAAATTACTTGAAAAAATACAATAATAGAGTAGTTTTAGGATTTACTTACACTACATATAATTTAGCTACATTAACATGGCTGCAAAGAGCACATGACGATGACTACAGTCCAGCTAGCTTTACTGGACTTGCATATCCGGGTACTTACTTAAATGACCATGGAATGGACTATGTTTATGGAAACACTGCTACTCAAATGGCTAATAATTTCATAAATTATGCTGTCAAAGGTTTAAGTATTGGTTTAAACAATACTCTTCCATGCAAAGTAAAAACATATAATGTTGTTACTAATAGCAATGGTTATGCTACTATCACTGGTCTTACTGAAGGTAAATATACTGTAGTTTCATCTTATTCAAATGCTACAGCAGGATATGTGGCAGATACAGTAACTACAGAGATTACTGTTAAATAAAATTTAATTAAAATTATCTTATTTTTAAGATAATTTTCTTTTTTTATTTTTTTAAAACTTTTTTTAATTTCTTTTTTTTAATAAAACAAGTTAATTTTTTAAATATTAATATAATCATCTGTTTTTTTAAGATAAAACTGTCTAATCATTTATATTAAAAATAAATAATAATTTTTTATTCAATTAATATTTACAGAAAAAATCTTATCTTTTATAAATTACTAATAACTATTAATATTAGAAAAATCATATATTTAAATGTATATTCTAAAAAATTATTGATGATTTTTGAATATGATAATTATACTTACTACTTTAAATAATTAGATTTTGGTGGAAGAATGTTTTACAGTACAATAATGAAAATTGATTCAATTGACAGATTAAGAGATATAAGAGATGCATTATTAGTAGAACAAGGAATTAATCCTACAAGAAACGGAGAACAAGCAATTCGTGTTGTAGTTGATAGAATCGATGAAATTCAATCTACTTTAGATAAAAAAATCGAAAAATTATAATATTTGTCAATAGGTATTGAAAATGACAATTACTCTTATTCATAGTAGAAGGAGATTAAACCATAAGAATTCCTATAAATCTCCAATGGACCGTAAACGTAAAGAATTATCTAGATTATCTCAACAAGAAAGAGCTCAAAGAAATAGGGATAAAAAAAGAGCTAGATTAGATCGTGAAAAAAATAAAAATAAACCTAAAAGCCGCAAACCAAAAAAATCTAAAATGCCTTATAGGTTTAAATACTATCAATTCAAGGATTATAAATTTAAATCCGAAATAGATAATTTAGAAAAGATTGATTCGGAATAATTCTTTTTTAATTTTCTTTTACTTTTTTTTAATATTTTTTTACAATCTTTTTTTAATATACTTTTTATTCTAATTTTCATGAAAAATAGCATAATTATTTTTCAGCTTTTTTAATTTTTAAATTTATTTTATTTAAATTTTTTAAATGATCAAAAAGTCTAAAAAAATTCATCATAAATTTCAAAAAAAAAATCTGAATAAAAAAATCAAATCTTAAATCAAAAAATTTCTAAAAAAATCTGAAAAAAAATTAATATCATAAATCAAAAAATTTCAAAAAAAATTTTCATATGATGAAACAAAAATGACCTGAAAAAATCGATATGTCATTTTGAAAAAATATTGGTTTTTTGGCCATTTTTTGAAAAAATTTTGGAATTTTTACTTCGTTATACTACAGTATAACGAAGTAG
>ONYG01000147.1 GCA_900321995.1 uncultured Methanobrevibacter sp.
ACAAAGACAGTTAAAATATGGTGGAAGAAATTCACCCTTACAGCAAGCTTGAAAAATGGTAAAAAAGCATTAAAAGGCAAAAAGATAAGCTTTAAGTTTAAGGGAAAAACTTACAGTGCTAAAACCAATAGCAAGGGTCTTGCAAAGGTTACCATCAAGAGAAAAGTCATTAGACAGCTTAAAAGAGGCAAATCTTATAAAGTAAGTATTGTCTACCTTAGAAACACCATTACAAGAATTGTAAAAGTTAAACGTTAGAGATTCATTTCTCTAACTTTTCTTATTTTTTTAATTTTTTGATATTTTTTTATTTTTCTTAACTTTAATTTTTAGAATTTTTTATTTTACTTATTTTTAAATTTTAGATATTTTTTTATTCTCTTTCCTTTTCTTTTTTTAATTGTTCATATTTGTTTAACGGACTGGTTTAAACATTTAAAAAGTAGATTAACAAGTTTTAATAATTCAAATTCTACTACAATAACATCATAAGAACTTTCCTTAATACAATCCCTATAAATCCAAAGCATCACTAGGACATTCCTTAATACAATCCCTATAAATCCAAAGCATCACTAGGACATTCCTTAATGCAATTTAAGCAAAGAATGCACTCAGTACCATTTTCCCTTTTTCTAGAATTGTCAAAGATATCAACTTCCATAGGGCAAACTCTCACACATTTATTACAATTTATGCAAGATTTTTCGTCATGCTTTAAGCGGAGCAATGAAAAATAGCTTGAAATCTTTAAAAAAACTGTTGTAGGACATATATATTTGCAAAATGCCCTATTATCCTTAAGGGCAAATGCAAGAGCTATTCCAACAGCATAATAAATTATATTGCCTATGATGAAAAAGTAAAACATCCACAATTCCAAATTGTTTATTTTAAATATGAATAGTCCTAAAATAAGGGCAAATGATGCAATAAAGAGTATATATCTAACATATCCAAACCCTTTTCTCTTATAGTCAAGGTTTTGATTCGGATGCTTGTATGGCAATAAATCTAAAATCATAGCAGTCCAGCATGCATATCCACACCATCCACGACCAAATAATAGCGGGCCGAATATCTTTGCAACTGCATAATGAATTACTGCTGCTGTAAATGATCCTAAAAACAAGTAATACCAGAATCCTTCTATCATCATGTTCTCATGAGACATTAATCCAAGAAAAATAAGCATATATAATCCTATAGCTAATTGAATGACATTTCTGCCATATTTTGAATATTTGCTATTTGAAACATGAAGATAAATTCCAATTGAAAGGCCCAAACCGATATAAGTAAAGTTAAAAAAGTAGAATATGTCATCTAAAGCTAAGGTTAAAGTAACTGCTACTATTTCAAAGATAACTAGAAAAATCAATATTGGATTCTTTTTCATTGTATGTCCTCATTTTATATTAATTAATATTTGATGTTCGTAAAAACTTCTCTTTATGAAATATTATAAATCATTAGTATTTTTTTTATTTTTCTTATTTAAATCATTGTACAATATCATGAAAAAAGAAAATTAAATGAAAATCCATCGCTGCTAGGCAGTTCAGGAAGATTATTATATTTTGATGCATTTAGACTAATGTTAATTGGAGGGATTTCCACCTTTTCACCAGTCATTTCATGAGTTTCAGGATTACGTTTCATTTGAAATGCATTGCTGTTTTTGTTTTGTTCGGTAACTACCTTCTGCAATATTTCCTTAGCATCTTCAAAGGCTTTTGTTTGCATATCATTACAGTAGGAAGTGATATATTCGGCTCTTGCATTATTGTCATTAATGTTTTTGGCTTCTTTAAGCACCTTGTTCATTCCAGAAAACATATTGCTTTCTGCTTTAGACCAATAGGCTTGCACAGGATCTCCATAAATTTTATAGTTTTCTGGTCCAGTACATAGTGTTGTAAGCTCTTTAAATGTGTAATATGGATAATGATCTGTATCAAAGACTTCCTTATCCTTTACAGATTGATTAGCCCCATAAGCTTCAGTTACATTTATACAATCATTAGATACTGGTATAAAGACCCCATAAAGCTCTGGACCTGTACTGACCCAACTGACGCAAGACATTTCTTCCGGCAAATCTGAAAAGACCTGTACAATATGGGCACTAAGTGATGTTTCGCTACCTATTACCCTCATATCGATTCTGCCTGTCTCATCAGGAGAATACTGAGTTCCATCAAATCTATTACGCACAAGTTGAGATACATCTTTCATTGAAACGTTTTTATCAGGTTCAAAACAGAGAGGATACATAGTTTCTATATTATAGTCTCCACCAAACTGTGATGGCGCTAGAATTTTGTGTCCTATCCAAGTTCTCATATGTGAGTAGTCCTTAGTCATCTGTTTTCCAGAATATGTTTCAAATAAATTTATTTCATTATTCTTTCCATGAACTGCGAAATGTTTTTTCTCTGGAAGACTAAATAATTCTTTAGAGGTGATATTATCATCATAATCAGATAAGTACTCTAGATTAAATTCATTACCAAAGACAGATACCTTGTCTTTTGGCATTTTCACAGCGGCATACTGATGTCCGCTATACATCTCTACATACCACACTTCCTTTGAATCAGCAATGATTGCAATATTGCACTCACTATTTCCATACTTATCAATTATTCCACAAAGAACATCTACTGCTTCTCTGGCAGTTTTGCTTTGGCAAATCACAAGGTCTGTTGCAGTGTCTTCAGCTATTCCATCTTTTATTAAAGGGTCTGCCTTCAATGCATCATCATTTGCAAAGGCAGAGACGGACATTGTCATAGCAACACCATATTCATTTGTGCAGACTGCTGCATCCTTGTTATTTCCACTGGCTTCCCGTGTACTGTTCATATATGGTGTTGCAGTGTATTTATAAGTGGTTGCTGGAAGCTCTGTTTTTACTTTTCCATCCACACTTACATCCATAAATCGGCCAGGAGTATTCTCCACTCTAGGACTTACTGTAATATGGCTTGCCCACAATTCTGGATAGTCATTTGTCCTAGCAAGAATTGTTGAACCGTCTGCACTGACATCTGAACCTACATATACTGCAGTACATGCAAAAGAGGCTTGAACGCTAAAGATTAATAGTCCACATATAAGTAAAACTATAAATTTTTGATGTGATCTTTTTATCCCCATAATGAATCCTCTTTAAATAATAGATAATGAATCCTCTTTAATAAGTAATAGATAATAAATCCCCTTTAAATAATAAATAATGAATCACCTTTAATAAATAATCATCATTTCAAACTCAAAACTAATGTGGCATTACCTGATCCTAAAATCTCTTTAAGCTGATTGGAATCAATATTTTCTATTTTGCCCAATTTTGTATAGCTCCATGAATGTGAACCGTAAAAGAGAGATATTTGATTTCCATTATACAAGACTATATCTCCAGGGGATGTGTTGATATTTTCGTCAGTTGTTGGAAGTGATAAACCTAAATTGCCAACTTTCTCAAAGCCCCCATATTCTGTTGCATTAACAGTGATGTTTCCTTTCTCTAACTCTTTAACCAGTTCCTCTGTTGCAGAATTATTCTCTAGCTTCACATCAAAAACCTCATCATTAATCTTTATTTTAATCATGCCATCCATACTTTCATCTCCGCTAACTGCAGTGCAAGTTATTAAGCTTAAAATAATTATAAGAATAATGCTTTTATACATCACATGTATTTCTCCTTCTTTTCCTTTTTTCAAATATTATTCTCTATTACTTCATATGATTCTTCATAATAATCAGTTAAAACTAAACGAAAACTTTTCTTTTAAATATGATATTACTATATTTTGCATAATATTTAAAATTAGTTTAAATGTTTTTAAATTAATAATGGGAAAATAGGTTAAAATTTTCGTTAAATCTTTATTTAACGAACTGATTTAAACAAAACAAATAACTGATTGTTAATTAATTAAGAATTATTTTTTTCATAGATGAATGATGTTTTGACTAAAAAGCTCTAAACTACTTTTTTATTATCCTTATATGTAGATGAGGGACAATCAATAATTTATTTTCTAATATTCTTTTTCTTATTTTAAAATTTTCTTTCATAATTTAATATATAAATTTATAAAATGCTTGTTTAATACATCACCCATTTAATTTAAGTTAAGGAATTATTTTTGATAAATATCATTGTTAAACCATATAAAAAATTATTTCTTAAAAATAGAAACTAAAAAAAGATAATTAATATAAAAAAATATTAAAAATAGCTAAGTAAAAAAAGACAATGAAAAAATAAAAAAAATAATAAAAATAGCAAAGTAAAAAAGACAATGAAAAAATAAAAAAAAGATAATGAAAAAATAAAAAAGAAAAAGAAAGATTAATAAAATTATAAAATTTGCTTATTAATCAATTCAGCATTTAATATAGAAGCACCAGCAGCACCTCTAATTGTATTATGTCCTACAAGAACATATTTGAAGTGGTTATTGCATAATCTTTTCTAATTTTACCAATGTAAATAAAACCCATTGTATTCTTTTCCATTAACTAAATAATCCACAATCTTTTGAGCCCGCTTATCAATTATTTCTCCATATGTCAAATTTTCCCCCTCAAAATTTATTTTAGAATTTACTTTATCCAATATCTTAGCAATTATCAATTTTCTTTTTTCCAAACTTATGCTATCATTTCTTTTATCCAAGTCATTAATTCTTATCTGACCAGTATTTATTAAAGAAAAAATAACCTTGTCAACCAGTTGCTGTCTGAACTCTTCAATCAAATCAAAGGTCAAGCTAGTTCGTCTATCCCTATAAAAATGCAGGAACCCACAATAGGGATCTAAACGATTAAGAACCAAATGTTTAGTTACTTCACTGGCAAGTATGGCATATCCATAATTCAGCATTGCATTGGTGATATCATCCGGAAATCTATTAACCCTTTGGTAGAATTTAACCTCCTCAGGCAAGATTTCACTTATTGCCATCCAATAATATGTTGAGGCATTTCCTTCAATACCCATAATCTTATTTTTTGCATTGGATACATTGACATCGGACCAAACCTTAGATTATCTAAAGACTTAATAGATTCATTGATCTTATTTTCATAAACCCTTAGGTCATCTGAATTTTTTGACTTGTTTAAAGTACGAATAGTAGATTTTTGATTAAAGACTTTAGATCTAATTATTTCACGTGAAATAGTCAATCCATGATGATTTTCACTAAATTCATACTGCCGTTTCCTTAAGAAAATATTCTCATATTCAGGATACTCCAGAATTAGTTTATCTTTCCGAAATAATCAATCGACATCAATGGAATGTTGTTATCTGAAATAAGCCTTAATGCATCAAAAGTCACATATCCCTTTCCAATAATCGTTATATCATCAATTCTTATTATATTGATCTTTTCCAATTTATCATCCTTTCCTTAATCAATATCTGATTATCACGCTTATGAATTGACTTATTGTAACCTTCAATTAATATCTTCATTGAAATCTCCTCAAAAAATTTTATACAACTCATCACTAAAACTTAAGTTTCTGCCGAAAATGTTGGTCTTATCATAGCAGGATTTACATATTGGAACCATGATAATGCTATCATATTCTCTAATATTCTCCATAATATCTGATTGCATCATAAAAAGCTCATCATAATCAATATTACCAAAATACAGATTCTCTTGAATTCGCTTAAATGCAAAGTGCTTCAGTATGCCGATTAATCTTTCCCTATTCGTCTTGAACTTTATTTCAAAAGAAACTAAAACATTCATAATAACACCTATGAGAATATCTTTAAAATTCATTATAGGAATAACTCATGGTATTTTTTAAAAAAGAGTTGAAATCTAAGCAAAATAGTTATAAATTAATTAATTACATTAAAAAAACAAAATAAAAGTTTTTTAAATACCATTTAGGAAAAATAAATGTTATAGACATTGTTTTAATAAAAAAAATAAATTAGAAAGATTTAAGATTTTATTTAAAATCTGGAAACCTACCCCCTATAACACCGTTAAGAAGTGCCTCCTCAAAATCAAGGAAAAAACAAGAAAAAATTTATATAATATAATAACATATTTGTGGAAACATGCCCCATATAACACTGTTAAAAACACCTCCCACAAAACTTTTATAAACCAAGTACAATAAAGCATTTAAATAAGTAAAATAAGAAAAAATCTTAAGGGTTTAAATTAGTTCATTAAACCAAAGTTTTACGAAACAAATAAATTACTCATAATTAAATTTTTCAATCCCTCTTTTAAAATTAATCATATGCTTCTTTAATGAATCATCAAAATTTTGTAAATAAATGATGTCATCATCTATATATTGAATTACGTCAAAAATATGTGTATGATACTCTTTCGCTTCTTCATTTGATAAAATATTAATTTCAGTTTTTTGTTCAAATAACCATCTAAGATCATAAATCAATACAGATTGAATATATTTTGGAACATAACCATATTTATCAATTGCAAAGTTTATTAAATCTTTAAAATAAATTTCCATACGCATTGAAAAATATTCTTTTTTAGTTTTTTTAGTATCAATAGTAGAATTAGATTCAAATCTTTTTCTATATAAATATTTTACATTTCCTATAACACCAAATTTGCACTTATTTAATATAATTTTATTCAATAACAATGCATCCTCCGAGATAATTAATTTTGTATTAAAATTTTCTATAAATGCTTCTTTTCTGATAAATGTTGCACTAATTGAAACTTGAGGAAAGTCAAATTCTTTTTTAATATTAATAATTCTATTCGGTTTATATTTTTCACTAAATCCCATATATCCTTTATGAGCACCAAACAGATATCTTGGTATTGAAATTATATCAATTTCATCACCAAATTTAATAAAATGATAATAAACTTCTTCAAGAGTATTTAATTCTAATTTATCATCACTATCTAAAAAATTGATGAATTTTCCTTTAGCAATTTTTAACCCATTATTTCTTGCAACAGATTGGCCTTGATTTTTTTGATACTGATAAACAAAATTATTCGGATATTTTTTAAGATATTTATAACAAATTTCTTCACATTTATCGGTACTTCCATCATTAATGAGTATAATTTGAATTTTTTCTTTTGGAAAAGTTTGATTTAATATTGAATCAATAGCTTCTGATAGATAATCTTCAGAATTGAAAATAGCAATTATAATTGAAAAAATAAACCCTTTTTCATTATGTATTAATTGATTTTCTAGTTCATGAATTTTGTCATCCATATTCTGTAATTGATTTTTTAATTTATTTATTTCATCGTCTTTATAGGATAACTGATTGTGAAGTTTCTTATTTTCATTAGTTAATGAAACATGTGAATTTTTATAATAAATATAACTTTTACTTTTATTTAAAAATTTTTCTTTGAAGGACATTGTATCATTTTAATTTTTTATTCAAATATCTAATGGATTAGTAATCTTTTAACTTATTGCAAATTTAATACTTGTTTTGTTTTCTTTTTTCAGGATTTAATCATTTTCAAAACTTGTTTGTTTTAAATTTTTATTAATTTTGTGTTATGAAATTTTTTTGTTCTTTTTTTTCTTTATTTTTAATTTAAAAGCAGTAAAATTACTATTAATGTGAAACTTAAATTAATATAATCAATAAAAATATAAAAGCTCTATATTCTGTATAGAGTTAAAAGGATATAAATTTTCCGATTTTTCACCTTAATTTATTTTGAGTTCAGTCAAATTTATTTTGAAAATAGAATTGTTTTTTGTCCAAGTCATATCATATTGTTAAAATATAATTATGAAAAAAACTTATTTTTTTAAGTGGTAACTTGATAATTGTCTAAGGATTTATAATATTTTATTTTATAATTTTATTGAATATTATTAATCTATTTTTAAATTAACAATTATTTAATTGAATATAAGATTGCTGCCCACTAATACTCCTGAATTAATTATTTTTAGCATTTAACATTTAATTGATTTGATTTTTTAGGGGGTTTGTCATTATATCAATAAATTTTTAATTCTTCTTATTTTTCTAATTTTCATACATATTATACCTTTATTTTCTAAAATTCATATTTTTCTTGCTTATTTTTAGTTTTTACTATTTTTTTTGAAATTAATTAATTGGAAAGATGACATTATAACTTAGTGAAATCTTAGTAGTTTTTGAAAGTGCCAAAGAGTTATTCAAAATTGTGACTGTCAACAGAAATGTGTTTTAATTAGTTCATTAAACCATAGTTTTACGAAACTTAAATTATTTCTTTATACACTTATTTTACTAAAATATCTAAAAAATAAAATATATTAATATGGTGCTAGTACAATAATAAAATCATATTCCAAGCCTAAATTATCATAGCATGAAAATAATTTAGAGCCTATGAATTTTTGTAATGCATTTTTCTGGCTTTCATTTACATTGTCAAAAATAAAGAAAACGTATTCAGTATCTTTACTAGGATTTCAGGTAACCTATGAATAGTGAAATTAATTAAACCAGGCACTCTAAGAATAAGATCTTCGATGATGAAATTTTCAATTGTTTCCCTGTGTTGATTAAATTCTTCTTTATTCATATTTTACTTCATTATCCTTTTTTCAATACAAATAAGAAAAATATAAATAAAAATAAATAATAATTAAAAAAAAGTAAAAAAAGAATTAATAAAAAATATTATAAAATTTGTTTATTAATCAATTCAGCATTTAATATAGAAGCACCAGCAGCACCTCTAATAGTGTTATGTCCTACAAGAACATATTTGAAACTGTTATCAAATGCTTGGTCTTTTCTGACTCTACCAACTGTCGCAGCCATACCGCCATAAGCCATTCTGTCCATTCTTGGTTGAGGCCTATCATCTTCTTCTTTAACGATAACAGGTTGTTCTGGAGCAGAGTAAAGACCTAATTCTTGTGGAAGACCTCTAAAGTCAGCCATAGTCTTTTTGATCTTATCAATGTCTGCTTCATCATCAAGCTCAATAAATACAGCTTCAGTGTGACCGTCAATAACAGGAACTCTGTGACAGGAAGCGCTTAATGAGAAGTCTGCGGGCTTTACATCTCCACCATCAAGGTCACCTAAAAGGTATAATGTTTCGCTTTCCATCTTTTCTTCTTCTCCACCAATATATGGTACTAAATTATCTAGAATAGCCATGGAAGGAACACCATTATAACCTGCTCCTGAAACAGCTTGCATAGTAGATACATAAATCCTATTGATGTTGAAATTGTCATAGATAGGTTTTAATGTTAAGGTCAAAGCAATAGTTGAACAGTTAGGGTTTGTTACAATGAAACCGTCCCAGTTGTTGTTTTTTTGTTGTGCATCAATCATATCCATGAAATGTGGATTTACCTCTGGAATGACTAAAGGAATGTCCTTTTTCATACGCATAGCACTTGCATTTGAAGCCACTACAAAGTCTTTAGCATATTGTGGTTCGACTTTAGCTGCAAAATCAGCTGGAAGGGAAGAGAAAACGATTTCTACATCCTTATCCATTTGTGCAGGGTCAGTTTCAATTACAGTAATATCCCTTACAGATTCAGGCATCTCATCATTCATATACCAAGTGGTAGCGTCTTCATATTTTTTACCAGCAGATCTTGAGGAAGCAGCAAGTGCTGCAATTTCAAAATCAGGGTGATCTGCCAATAATTGGATAAATCTTTGACCTACCATTCCAGTTGCACCAAGTACACCTACTTTTACCATTTTAATCAACTCAATTATAATAATTAATATAATGTAAATTTAAATTCAAATGCAATATTGAATTAATAATGCAATATTTGAATTTAATGAAATATTTAAATTCCTAAAACATCTGACATGTCATTTACTTTTCCAGGCTCTCCAGAACCAACGAATCTTAAAGCTCTGATAACACCTGCAATGAACACTTCTCTAGTGTGTGCCATATGTTTAACTTCTAATCTTTCTCCATCACCAACATACAATACAGTGTGGTCTCCAACAATGTCTCCACCACGTACAGCATGAATTCCTATTTCCTCTTTGGTTCTTTTGCCTACTTGGCCTTGTCTGCCATAGACACCAACTTCTTCAGGGTCTCTATCTAAAGCATCTGCAACAACTTCAAATGCAGTCATAGCAGTACCAGAAGGAGCATCTGCCTTTTGATTGTGGTGAGCTTCGATAATTTCAATATCAAAGTCATTTAAAATAGGAGTTAAGTCTTTTAAAACTTTAAAGAATACGTTTACTCCAATAGAGAAGTTAGAGGAGATTACAGCCTTAACATTTGCATCCTTAATTACTTCAGCATTTCCTTTAGCTTGCTCTTCAGTAAAACCAGTAGTTCCAACTACAAGGTTTACTCCACATGCTGCAGCGGTTTTAATGGTTTCAACAGCAGCAGGAGCTATAGTGAAGTCTACAAGAACATCAGCACCAGATTCCTTTAATGCCTTTTCCAAATCTTCGGATCCTACAATAGCTACTCCAATATTGCCAATACCTGCTTTTTCACCAGCATCTTGGCCAGCTAAAGGAGTGTTTGGCATTTCAATAGCAGCTACAACTTCCATATCATCTTGTTCAGTAATTTTTCTTATAATTCCAGAGCCCATTCTTCCAGCAGCTCCAGTTACAGCAACTTTTATCATAGTATCATCTAAAAATAAATTTTTAAGTAAAAATAAATAAATTAAGAAAATTAATTAAACTGGATTAAAGTTTATATTAATTTCTCTTATAAAAATTAAAATGCTCTTTTAAAATTAAAAATAAATAAAAAATAATAAAAGATTGAATTAAATAGATACTCTATTAATCCAACTTAAATAATTCCAGCATCTTCTAAAGCTTTTTTCAATATTGCTTTATTTTCTTCTAACATAGGAACTAAAGGTAATCTTAATGGACCTGAAGGCATTCCCATCATTTTTAAAGCTTCTTTAGCAGGAGCTGGACTGGTTTCAATGAATAAAGCTTTGATTAAGTCATATTGTTTGTAATGTAATTCCATTGCTTTATCATAGTTACCGTCTAAGATATTGTTAACCATTTGAACCATGGTTCTTGGGTCAATATTTGCAGATGCACTTACAACACCTCTTGCACCAATAGACATTAAAGGAAGAGTCAATTCATCGCTTCCAGATAATATGACTATTTCATCATCAAGACCTTGGTCCCTTAATAATTTCATGGTTTTAGATGCTTTATCCACATCAGATGAAGCCTCTTTGACTGCAGTTATATTGTCCACTTTTGCAAGCTCAACAATGGTTTGCGGAGCCATATCAAGGCTGGTACGTGATGGAACATTATATACAATCAAGTCAATGTCTACAGAGTTTGCAATTTGAGTATAATGTTCAATAACTCCATGTTGTTGTGGTTTATTGTAATATGGAGTGATTAAAAGAGCCATGTCTGCTCCAGCATCATCTGCATATTTGGTTAAGTCTAATGCTTCAGTGGTTGCATTACTTCCAGTTCCAGCGATAGTGGTTACTCTGCCATCAACCTCATCAATCATGATGTCAAGGACTTGCCTATGTTCCTCATGAGTTAATGTAGCAGATTCACCAGTGGTTCCAGCAGCAACTAAACCGTCAACATCTTGGTCAATCAACCAGTTTATATTTTGTCTATATCCTTCTTCATCTATGGATCCGTCCTCATGGAATGGAGTTACCATAGCTACAGCAGTTCCTTCAAAACGCATAATAACACCCTAATTATAAAATTATCTTTTATTTTGTTTAGTATATAAATTTAAATTATATTTAATTTAATAAAATTTCTTTTTATTTTATAAATTTAATAATTAATTTTTTATAAAGTTTTTATAAATTCAGAAAAATTAAATACTTACCCTAATAAAGTTCGTAATTATGAAAACCATCTAAATTACCAAACCATTGATAAGCAAATAATTGCAAACATCAAAAATCGAATGAGAATAATTCCTTAATTTTGAATAAAAAGATTAAGGTCAAATTCCCTATAAATTAAAATAAATAGAAGCGAGAGTTATAAAACTCCCTTAATTAAATCATATGCTACCTTTCCATCTTCCCAATTAATGAACAATACAATAGCTGTTTGAGATGATGAAATTTCAACAATGTTAATATGATTTTCCTTAAGCGGATTAGTTATTTGACTAATTACACCAGGAGTATCAATAAAATCAGGATTAATCATAGTTAGCATCGCAATGTCTCTACCTAATGAAATAGAGCTTAAGCTATCTTCAGCAATAACTAAATTATGCAATAAGTGGTATGCCTCATCTGCATCGCATTTGTCTAAGAATAATGTGATTGAGTTTTGACCAGCAGATATGCCATAAATGTTAATGTTAGCCTCAGCTACTAAGGTAGTCATTTTTGCAAGAAGTCCTATTTGATTTAGCAAGTCTTCACCAACAACTGCCACCACAGAAATAGGTTCATGATGCAAGGTTACAGATTTGCTCATTGAATCTTCAAAGGGACCTACAATTGCAGTCCCAGGGTCAGATAAGTCACCTTTCTCAAAGCTAATGATTTTAGCGTTAATAGCAGGATCCTTAAATCTTAAAGCATGTGGGTGTAAAACTTGAGCTCCATGAGTAGCCAAATCTCTCATTTCCTCAACTGAAATGTAGTCGAGCTTTTCAGCATCACTGATTTTTCTAGGGTCAGTTGACATGACACCATTTACATCTGTGACAATTATTACGTCATCTGCATTTAGGCAATGGCCTAAAAGGAAAGCGGTTACATCACTTCCACCTCTTCCAAGAGTAGTTACTTCCCCATTTTCAGTTCTTCCTAAGAATCCGCAGATAACTGGAATAATTCCTTGGTCTAAAAGTGACATGAGACCTTGTGCTTGCTCTTCGGTTTTTTCAAAGTCAATTTTAGCTTTTCCATAGTTGTCATCAGTTATGACTGGCCATAATTCATGACTTGGATCGATGTATTCGGATTTTACTCCAAGAGATTCTAAAACTGAAGAGAATACTCTTATGCTGGTTCTCTCACCCATGGATAAAATTTCTGCCAATTGCTTTTCGGTAACTTCTTTTCCAATGGATTCATCTGCTATAGTTACTAAGTCATCAGTAGTTTTATTAATAGCTGATACAACAACGACAACCTTCTTGCCATCCATATACTCATTAACAACAGATTGTGCAGCTTTCCTAATCCTTTTACCATTTCCAATCGAAGTACCGCCAAATTTGGCCACAATTAATTCCATTTGTTTACACACCTTTTCTATAAATAAAAAATAAATATAATTAAATTGAATAATGAATCCTTAACCAATTAAGTAGTTAGTTAAAGATAAAATTGATATAAGTTTTATACTATTATTAATTATTATTAAATGATATTAATATACTTATTTATTTATTTCACTTAAATTCCTATGAAAAATAGAAATTATTCATGAAAAAATTAAATAATAATAAGTTTTATTAAAAAAGTAATATTAAAAACGTGCTATAAAAAATTATTATAAAAAAATACTATAAAAAAAGCACTGCAAAAAATATTATTAAAAAATTATTAT
>ONYG01000148.1 GCA_900321995.1 uncultured Methanobrevibacter sp.
AATTTCTAAAAATTAAAAATTCCAATAAACAAAATACCATTTAAAATTTCTAAAAATTAAAAATTCCAATAAACAAAATACCTTTTAAAATTTCTAAAAATAAAAAAAGAATAAATTAATTAAAAAATTAATTTATTCACTAAATCCTTCAAATAAGAAAACTAATCTTCTGACTCAATTCTTGGAGCAAGCAAGAAACTGAGTTCACCATCATCTGCAACCCTTCTTAATGTTAAGGTTACAGGCATGTCGTCTCCAAGGCTAATCATTACAATGTCAGAGAATTTGTCTGCCTTAAGCATTTCTCTAATTTTTTCTAAAGAGAAAATGGATTTAGCTTTTGCATCTATCTTTTCACCATGCAAGTATTCAATATTTGCATCTCCAAACTCACCTTGAGCAAATGCCTTAAAGTACTCTTCATCTACCATTAAAGTAATCTTATCAGAGAAAATGTCCATATCTTGAATGGAATCTTTTAAAAGAGAGAATGGAATCTCAAATTCAGTAGGATAATTCAAGGATGGAGGTGCTGGAGAGTCATATTCAATATCGATTAATCTGATCTTGAAAGTTCTTGTAGCTTCTCCTTCAAAGGTAAGGATAAAGTTACCTTCATCTAATGACATTAAAACACGATCATCAGATTTGGAACGTTTCAATACTTTCATTAATTCATCAGTGTCAATATTAATTTTTTCAGGTTCATCACAAACAAATTCATCGAATAAACTTGCTTTAAGTTCTAAATGAACAAATGTAATATGACTACGGTCTAAGGCATCTAAACGAAAACCTTCACTGTCAGTTTGAATTTGCACTTCATCTACAATAGAAGAAATAGCATCAAAACTGCTTTTTAATATACTAGAATCACTTAACTCAGCTTTAAACATTATAAATCAACTCTTGATTTAATTTAAGCATTGCTATATCTTATAAAATTATAATTATAATTAAATTAATGCCTCAATAATTTTTTAAAAAAATATGAATTTTCATATTTTTATTATATTTAAAATTTTATAATTCATCATTTATAAAATTTTATAATAGATAAATATTTTATATATCGAGTAGTATAAAAAGATTTTCATTTAATAAATTTTAAAGAAAAAACTAAAAATATCCCATTAGTTAAATTACAAGAAATAGCTAAAAACAGCCAAAATAATAAAAAAGATACAAATAAAGACTAAAACAGTCAAAAATGATAAAAAAATAATAAAATAAGACCTAAAGCAACCTAAAATAATAAAAAAAGTAAAAAAATAAGACCTAAAACAGCCTAAATTAACAAAAAATCTAATAATTTGACTCAGTCAAATAATAAATAAAATAAAGAATATAAGAGAAAACTCTTATTTTCTTAAACTATTATCAAAATTGGTTCCTTGGATAATTCTTCTTTTCTTTTCTTCCAATTCTTCCCTTTTTCTCCTTTTTTCTACTTCTAAATCTTCTTCAGATAAATCTTCATTATCGAATTTAGACATATCAACTGATTTTTTAAATTGAGGCTTAGATTCCTCGATTTCATCAGCATCGTCATCAAAACTATATTTAGAATATTTATCTTTCAAATTAGGCATATTATCCCCTTCAGAAGCAGAATCATCAATCATTGAATTGTCATCAAAATCATCTAAACCTGTGCCAGAATCATCGAAATCTTCATCTATGTAACTGTCATCGAAAGAATCGACATCTTGAGAATCATCTGTTGAATCGTAAGCATTTTGCTTTTTAGAAGAAGAAGGAACATTTTGAGATTTTACATTTGATTTAGAGTATAAAGCTTCAATATCTTCATCAGATACCTTATCATCTTTCTCAAATAAATCAGAATTTTTATCAACAGAGCCTTTTTCGCCATCATCATTGGAAAAATTAGAAGTTTTATTTTTATTTAAAACATCAGAGAACACAGAATCAAAGTCATCACGACTTATCTTATCCTCTGAAACATCATCATAGTCAATATTTCTAATGCTATTGAACATATCTATCATGGATGATGATTGGTCAATCAGAGCAGAAGAAATAAATCTTAAGATACTGAATGCTATGATAATTAAACCAATAATAATTAAAAATACTGCAAGGCCTGCAGTCTCACCGGATAATACATTGTCAACAACTCTATCTGAGCTGGAGTTGAAGTAAAGTATACCCATAATCAAAATTCCAATTCCAACAATAAAGCTGAGAATTGTAATAATAAGTGAAGAATCCCATACAATTTCAAAATTACGTTTAGAGGACTCTTTATCCTTATTTAAAACAACACCATCTGAAGAAGCTTTCTTATTCACTTTCACTACTTTCAATTCTTCTTCATCTTCTTCAATAGATTGATTGATATCTTCACCATCAATGGAATCTTCTTCATCAACATCATCTGCTAAGAGATGATCTTCTCCACCGATAGGATCTAAGTTTTCTTTAGAATCAGCAAGCTCATCTGAGCTAAAATCATCTGATTCATTAACAATGCTTTCAATATAACTGTCCACTTCAGAAGATTCATCACCTTCATCAATTGACTCTGTATCGAAAGCTTCAGATTCATCTAAATCTTTATATTCATTATGAATAGGAATAATTTCATCTATTTCATCTTCTTCAGCTAAAGGTTCTTCAACAGAATCTAAAGCAGATTCTTCAGCTAAAGGCTCTTCAGCATAATCTAAAGTAGACTCTTCAAGAGAATCTAAAGCAGATCCTTCAGCAGCAGTTAAATTACTTATATCCTCAGAGTCGTCATCCAAAGACTCTGAACTAGCTTCAACTGAGTCCAAAGAAAGATCATCTTCAGAATCTAATTCTTTAAAAACCTCTGAAATAGATTTAGATTTAGTAAATCTAGTTTTCTTATTAGAAGTAGAATCTATACTTTCAGCATCCATAGATTCTTTGTTTCCCTTAGAAACATCTTCTAAATTTTCATTTTCTGAATTAGACATTTTATCTCCTTGCTTAAAATACTAAGAATTTATTTTCTTAGTTCACTCATAATATCATAAATTTAAAATGAATAATGAATATGATTTGAATATATGATAAAATTAAATTAATCACTTAAAACAATTAAAAGGCACATTTAGCACTTTTTAAGGAATTAATCTATTGATTAGTAATTTAAAAAACAATAAGGAAAATAAAATTACTTAATCATATCCTCTCCACTTGTGATGACATTTTTCACAAGTAAAGAATCTAGTAGGTGCCTCATCTGCACTACGAGTTTGCAATAATTCATAAGAAGCTCTGTCATGACCACATTTAGGACAAATTTCTCTTACAGTAGAGCGCATTCCACTTTCGTCTCCTCTCATAATCACATTATTAGTGGATTCCACTTTTTCACTAACAGTATATTGGTCTTTATCTACTTCAGATGAATCTTTGACAAAACCACAAGTATTACATTTAATACCTTCATCACTTGGAAGCATCATGCTTCCACAATTAGGACAAAATTCCATTAATTTACCTCCTCTATCAAAATGGAATAGAATAAAAATAAAAATTTTCTAATTTTCATCTACCTATAAAAATGCATCCAGAAAAAATATAACATTGAAATATACCATTTATTTCAAATAGTTTTTACCATGAAAAATCTAGATAATTCGTAGATGACAAAACTAAAACGTACTATATAATAAATAAGATTTATTATTTCATAGTATATAAACTTAATTTAAAAATAGGATAAAAAATGGGTAAAAATTATAAAAAATAGTAAAGATTTAGTAAAAAATTATAATAAATCATATGATTAAGTCTATGGTCAAATGGTAAAAAATTTATAATATTTGATAAAAAAATTGATGAAAATTCTAAGAAAATCTTAAGTCAAAACTTAAAAAAATTAAGAATTTTTCTAAATGAAAATCATAAAAAATTGAAAGTATAAATGAACCATATTAAAAAAAATAAATGTAAAAAATAAAAAAAGCAAACTAAAAAAATAGAAACTAATAAAAAAAA
>ONYG01000023.1 GCA_900321995.1 uncultured Methanobrevibacter sp.
CATCAATATCCATTGAAATGGCATTTTCAGCAATAGAACCCTCTTCATCAAGCTCTACAGCAGAAACAGATGATATAGATAATAATAAACCAAATAATAAAATTAAAATAAAAAGATTTTTAAAATTAATTTTCAAATTTACACCCACATTTTTTAAAAAATTAAAAATAAATTAATCATTTAATTATAAAAATTTAATTTTCCTTAACTAAATCATTAAAAACAATATTATTTATTTAAAATATAATATTTAAATTTTTTATAATCTAAAGTGAAAAATAAAATATTTAAATTTTTTACAATCAGTAAAAAAAAATTAATTAATAAAATAAGAATTTAAAATAAAAATAGAAAAAAGAACAAATAATTATTCCCTGTTTTTAATTTCATCTAAACGTTTAGCCATTTCAAGAATACGAGTTCTTGAATTATTATCTTCCAAATACTCTTCTAAATAGTTGTCTTCAACTTCCATCAAATAGAAAGCCTCTTCAGACAAGACTCCAGGAATATTCATTTTTGCAAGGTTCCTTTCTACCCTTCTTTTCAATGGCTCATCATCCATTTCCTGTCCTAAGAAGATCGGTGTCTTGACTGCAGATGATATCTTGGTATTATGTCTTGCATTATGACGTTCCTCTGTCCTGTTATCAAGTATTTCCCTAGATGAAAGGTCTAGGTTAGGGTCTCTAAATGGAATTCCAACATCAGACAATGCCATCTTTATCTCATCATTTTTAGGAAGTGACTTGGTGAGGTTTTTAGGACTTGGTGATGCCAATGTTCCACCCTGAAACCTTCCGAATATAGGGCCTAGTGATACATAAAAATCCGCCTCAATAAAACCCATTCTCACTGGAGAAGATGAAGTATATGTGGCGACAATTCCATTATCTTTAATGACTCTTCTAAACTCCTTAAAAAACTCAACACTAACTAACTCGGGTGACATGTTTTGACTGAAAGGATCTAAAAAGATTGCATCATAATGATTGTCCTTTAAGTTTTGTATGACTTTTCTTGCATCGTCAATGTGTATCTTGAGATTGATATTGTCAGGAATTTCTGTTTCTTCAAGTTCTAATGAAGCATAGTCTGCTTCAATCAAGGCTTTTTCTATCGCCTTTTTAGTTATGTCATGTGCTTCTATTGGAGATGGAACCATCAATCCTGCAGCAAGAGTTGGCTTAGAGATTTCAAGCAAGTCTATTTGAAGATTAGTGTCTCCATCAGTATGCTTTAGAAAGTCATCAATAGCTGCTGATGAATTGTATCCAAGTCCTGCACAAATGTCTAAAATTGCAATATCCTCTGAATAATCCAACTTTAATGGCTTTATGAATTTTTCAAATGATTCGCTTATAGCTCCAGTTGATGTGTGCAATGTCTCTACCTTGTGGTTGATTTCCTTTGACTTAATGCTGTATGAGCCGTCATCTGTATGCACAAAATATTCATTGTGCTCATGGAAGATGCTATTTCTGTATTTAGCATCATCATATTTCCTTTCATTTTCGAAAGCCTCATTTATTAAGTCGTATATTGTATCATCAATTACTGTAGCTTCTTCAACATAAGTCATTTAATCACTTGAATTTATTTTTTTAGAGTTAATCTGTTATAAAGTATATTTTTCAATTAATTGATTTAATCATCGCCATGCAATTTAAAAATCCCTTTTTGGCTGACTATTCTATCGATTCCAGAGTTCTTAATCATTCTGAAACATATTGGACAAGGTTCTGCATCATCTATTTCTACCCAATTTCCATCATCGTACTTTTCTCCAGCTAAATAAATAGTTGAGCCAAGCATTTCGTTTCTGCTTGCGCTGATCATTGCATTTTGTTCAGCATGAACTGAAAAACAGTCAGTATAGTTTCCGGAATTTGATGGAAGGTTCATTCTTTGGCAGGTTCCTCTGTCACAGCAGTTTTCTTCACCTCTTGGATTTCCATTATATCCAGTACTGATTATTTCATCATTATTTACTATTACAGCACCATAACGTCTTTTTAGACATGTGCTTCTTTTTGATACAGAAAGGGCGATTGCAAGATAATATTCATTTTTACTCATACGGTTTGTGTTGGATTTTTCATCTGCCATACATTTTTCTCCTTAAATTAGATTAATAATATTGATAAACATTATGAACTATAACTTTCGCTAATGTCCTTGTTATATTTTTGATGTTAATCTTAATTAAATCTTTTTTATAAAATAAAAATATTGAGGTTAAACTTAATTAAATCTTTTTTATAAAATAAAAATATTGAGGATAAACTTAATTAAATCTTTTTTATAAAATAAAAAAAAACAAATTCTATTAAAAAAAAGGAAACAAAAAAACAAATAAAAAAAAGAAATTCCATTAAAAAAGACAATAAATAAAATAATAAAAAAAATAGAAATGGAAATTAATCCAATTGACTTTCTAAAAATTCACGGACTTGATCTTGGAAGTCCTCTAAGGAATCTTCATTTACAAGCAAGTAATCTGCAGTTGCAATAACATCACCAAGTCCAAAGCCTAATTCCCTATTGTCCCTTACTAAAAATCCATCATAATTGTCAGAATCATCGGCCCTGTTTCTAATGAGAAGTCTTTCAAATCTTGTTTTAGCGCATGCAAAGATTGAGACAGATGAGAAGTTATCAAAGTTTTCCTTAAACATCTCCACTTCATATGGACTTCTGATTCCATCAACTAAAATGAAGTCTGCTTCATTGTCTTCCTTTAAGATTTCCTTGATTCTTTCAACAGTCAATTCTGAAACGATATATTGGCCAAACTCTTCCCTTATTTTTTTTGCAGTTGTGCCTGTATCTTCCCCTCTTTCTCGAGCCTTTTCACGGATAATGTCACCCATACTAACTACAATACCATATTTTTCCAGTGCAGTGTCAATAAAAACACTTTTACCAGAACCAGGCATTCCTGTAACTCCTAAAACCTTCATAATAATCCTTATTCCTATTTAATTTATGATTTTGATTTAAAAAATATGATTTTTGAAAAATATATTTATATTTTTAATTTCTATTATAGTTAACTTATTTTTCTAATTATACAATTATTATCTAATTATAGAATCTTAATAAAATCTAAAGAAAAGCTATTCTTCAACAGCATCCTTTACAATGATCTCTTCTTTAATTATATTTATCTGCAACTGATTGAAACCTATTCCTATTGCCTTAACAAAGAAATCAGAGATATCTTCACTGTCTTTAAGATTTAACTCAATCAGATTTCCATTGAATCCTGATTTATTATAGTCCAATTTAGATGCAAAATCAAAGATTTCCAAATCAGCCTTATTGGCAGACAATAATGTGCCTTTTGGAAGACTATTCTTAAGAGAGCCATCAAATGATGCCTGCTTATCATTTTCCAACATATGCTTTGGAGCGCTAAGGCCAAACTTGAGCCTTCCGTCAAAGCTGTTTTCATATTCACTTACATGGTCTTCAACATAAGATATTATCTCATTTGAAAGGATTATTATCTCTTGATTTGATAATCCGAACCTATTTGGATTGTTCTTAAGCAAAGCATA
>ONYG01000106.1 GCA_900321995.1 uncultured Methanobrevibacter sp.
GAACAGGATTATATTCTATTCTCGTTCCTAAAATAAATATTTCTGGAAATGAATTCTTGGATTATGATGATTCTGTAGTCACTGAATCAACCAATATTTTAAAATTAGTGTCTGATAGATCTTCTTTAGCTCCAAATAATCCTATCATTATAGAAAATAATAGTTTGCTTAGTGGCATAAAGCCATTTAAGTTTGAATTAAGTTCTATATTTGATGGAGGAGACCTTTTTGTGAATGCTGATTCAATTCCTCAAAGAAAATCAACTAAGATTGTTTATGAGGATATGGTCACTACAGCTGTTCAATACTTGATTGATGGAAGAATAGGAGAATACTTTAAAGCTGTTCTTAAGGATGAAGATGGTAAGGTTTTAGCAAATAAACCAATTAAAATAGGATTTAATGGAAAAGTCTACAATAAGACAACTGATGAGAATGGTTCCGCTAAACTACAAATCAATCTGGCAAAGTATGGAACATATACCTTTGCAATCTCATTCCTTGGTGATGATGAGTACAATGCTTCATTTGAAGTTGCTAAAATAACTGTAAAGAGACAAACTCCAATTCTTAAAGTTAGCAATGTGGCTTATAAGTCTTCAGCAAAGACTAAAACCATTACTGCTGTTTTAAAAACAGCTAATAATGCTCTTCTTAAGTATAAAAAGCTTAGCTTTACCATAAACGGCAAGACTTATACAGCAAGCGCTAACTCTAAGGGTGTTGCAAGTTTAAAGGTTAGCTTATCCACTAAAAAGACTTATAGTTTTACAGTTAAGATGGCTAGTGATAATACTTATAATGCTGTTAGTAAAAGCGCTAAATTGACTATAAAATAGTTTTTAAAAAAGTAGTTTAGATTTATTTTAGTCCAATTTTGAACTTATTTTTTTTTAAAAAAGTGTGTAAAGTGAGGTTTTCACATTCACTTTTTTATTTATTTTAGTTTTTTTTTTAAAAGTAGTTTAAAGTGAGGTTTTCACCTTCACTTTTTTATTTATTCTTGTTTTGATTTTAAAATGTTGTTTAAAGTGTAGTGATATTACATCCATCACTTTCAACTATCATTGTATGTTCTTTTTGAGATACCCATGCTCCAGTTCTTTCCTTTAATGCAGCATATGGATAGATTGCCATAGCATCTCCTAATTGCTTAAGTCCTGTATTGACTCTATGCTCATTAAAGTTTTCTGTAAGCCAGCGTCCACTAAATGGCAAGTATCTATAATTCTTTTCAATATGCTTAAGCATTCTTTGAGTATTTTTCATTCTGAATGGTTTGCTCTTTAAAAATGAAAAGATATATGCATCAGGACAGTCATTTACGATTCCTTCACCATCTGTTGCAAAAGGCTCAATTGCAACTGCTTGACCCTCTTCAAGAATGGTTGGGTCATGATTGTCATAGTTAGGAACTGAAATACCGGCATGCAAGTTCCAATGTTCAAGGCTGTGTCCTGTAAGGTTTCTAACTGGGTTTAAGCCATATTCTGCAATTGCCTCTTCCACTGCAGCTCCGACTTCACACACTTTCACTCCAGCTCTTACTGTGCTGATTGCAGCTTCAAGACCTGCTGCTGATGCGTCTATGATTCTTTGGTTTTTCTCTAAGGTTTCCTCATCAAAGAGCTCTTCCAAATTGTCTCCTGGAACCATGATTGTGACTGCAGAGTCTGCAATGTAACCGTTGACTTCAGCACCTAAATCAAGCTTTACAAGGTCTCCTGTGACCATCTTATTAGTATCTCCTGCTGGAGATGTGTAATGAGCTGTTATCTCGTTAATTGAGACGTTGCATGGGAATGCAATTCCAGCTCCTGCTTTTAGTATTTCACTTTCTACGAATTCTACAAGGTCAATGATTGGTAGTCCATTTTGAATCATTTTAGATGCGTCTGATCTGACTTTAGACACTATTTTTCCAGCTTCTTCATAAGATTTTATTTCATCTACCATTTTATCACGGCTTTTTTTATCTTGATTGATTTAATAATCTTGTTAGCATAATTCATTGATTAATTTTTTAAATATTTTTGCTATTGATTTATTGTTTTGTTTTATATTATTCTACAATAAATTATATTGTAGAAAAAAGTATAAAAATTTTTATATACTGCTAATTATATAATATACATATTCTTATTTAAATTAATAACTATATTTCGGTTAATTTTTAAGGTTCTTAATTCAAATGAAATTTTACAATTATCTTAAATTTCTTTATTTTGGATTATTTTAATTATAAATAGTTTAATTTAAATTTAGTTATCTATGGAGGTTAATTATGCCTAGTGAAGTTATACCAAGTCAAATTTTCATTCTTATTTTGGTTATAATTTTGGCTATTGTTGTTATTATCATTGCAACTCAATGGAAAAAAGTTAGCCAATCTAATAATACTTTAAAATTAATGGAAAAAGAAATTGAGCTTAAAAAAATCGCTATGGTTGAAAAAGATTTGGAAAATAAACGTTTAATGGAAAATCCTATTCAATTACCTACTGAACAACAAGAGCAACTCTCTCAAATTAGGGATTCCACTGCTGAAGTTATGAGCAATGTCGGTTACTTGCATAGTGAAATTAACGAACGTTTAGCACGTCTTGAAGCTCAAACTGAACTTAAAAAATTAGAGAAAATGCTTAAGGAAATAGAAGATAAAGAGAAAAAACTC
>ONYG01000156.1 GCA_900321995.1 uncultured Methanobrevibacter sp.
GAAAAGCAAGAGCTATCTGAAGAAGAATTAGCAGAAAAACAAAGAAAAGCAGCAGAACTGGCAGAGAAAAAAAGAAGAATAATTGAAGGAACAAATTTTGACAACAGTTTAAGAAAAGATTAATTTTTCTTAAATATTTTTTATTTTTATTTTTACTTGATCTTTTAAATTCTATTTTTATTTTTATCTTTTTTGTTTTTATTTAGTTTATTTAGTTTTTTTAGTTTTTTTAGTTTTTTTACTTAGTTTAATCACTCCAGTCTTTTATTTTTTTAGAGTTATTTATTAAAAAAATTTTAATAATAACCAATATTAATTAGATTTATAAATGATTAAATACTAAATTATAATTATAATAAAATATAAAATTTTATTCAATTTTAAAAATTAAATAACGCATTATTTTTATAAATAATCAATGCTTAAAATTAAATCAAGAGTTGATTTTTAATGTTTAAAGCTGAGTTAAGTGATTCAAGTATTTTAAAAACCAGTTTCGATGCTATTTCATCTATTGTGGATGAAGTTCAAATCCAAACTGACAGTGAAGGTTTTCGTTTAGATGCCTTAGACCGTAGTCACATTACCTTTGTTCATCTCGAACTCAAATCCAGTTTATTTGATGAGTTCATTTGCGATGAACCGGAAAAGATCAATGTCGACACTGATGAGTTAATGAAAGTATTAAAACGTTCCAAAGCCAATGATCGTGTATTGATGTCATTGGATGAAGGAAATCTTATTCTCACTTTTGTTGGTGAAGCTACAAGAACTTTCAAGATCAGATTGATTGATATAGAATATGATTCTCCCGCACCTCCTTCATTGGATTATCCTACTGAATTTGAGATTCCTTTCACACTCTTAAAAGACTCAATTCAGGATATGGACATCTTCTCTGACAAGATCACTTTAATGGTAGACCAAGAAAACTTCTATGCGTCTGCTGAAGGTGAGTTTGGAGATGCAAACATTGAATATTTACATGGTGAAAAAATAGACACTAAGGCTAAATCCATTTTCTCTTTAGAGAAAATCAGGGAAATGCTCAAAGCAGACAAATTCTCTGAAATTGCAACCATCTGTCTTGGAAACGACATGCCATTGACCCTCTCTCTTAAGATGGTATCTGAAGATGGGGAACTTAGTTTCTTGCTTGCTCCAAGAATAGAATCTGAAGACTAAATGTAGCTAGAGCCATCTAGTTAAAGCGATTAGTGAATAAATTAATTTTTATTAAATTAATTTATTTTTTTATTTTTTTACACCTAAAATTTATACATTATTGACTTTATTAAAACGATTGGCATTGAAATATTGATGATTATTGGCGATAATCTTAGACTTAAATTTATTTTTATTATAGATGATTATTATGCAAGGCGACTTTTTCCAAGTATTACGCAGAGTTCAAAGGGAGGAACGTAGTAAATCTTCTCTCGCAAGAGTGGAAAATGACTTTTATAAGCAATTACGTGATTACATTAAAAGTTTAGAGCGTTCCGTAGCTAATAATCCTTTTGGAAATGAGCAATTGGTATTGAATAATGCCCAAAGAATTGCCACTGAAATCTGTGAAACTAGGCAATCCAAGATCACCAAAGCTGCCAATAACAATATCTACAGGTCTTTTCTTTTGTTTAAAACCGACAATCCTCAATTTGACCTATTGGATACAACTCCATTGAACCTTACAGATGAGGAGGAAACATTGTATTTCTCACTTATGGATGCCCTTAAGAGTCATAGATATAGGATTTCTTTAGATGAATACACTATTGATGACACTATTGAAGATGAGTATGAGGATGAATATGATGAGGATGTAGCTGTGGATGAAGATGATGAAGACTCTTTTGTTGAGGATTCCTATGAGTCTACTGCCTCAATTGGAGATGAAACAGCTGTTTCTGAAGATTTGGAAGATGAAATTTCCGATGCTCTTGGCGAATCTGATGATGAGTCTAATGTTTTCCTTGGATCTGATGAGGGTTTCGATGTTCTTGATGAGTCTGATGATGAGTCTGATGAGGTTTTGGATAGATTAAATCAAATTAAGGATGCCAAAGTAATTACTGATGAGAAGTATGAGCATATTGACAGACAGGTCGCTAACCAAAGGCATCAAAGTCAAGGTCACTCCCAAGCAAAAGAAGTTCAATCCAGTAGTGAAGATAGTTCTAAGGCCAAGGAATCTGTTTCTCATGACATAAATGATATTTTCAAGGATCCGGATAGCCAATTTGTTGATTTGGATAAATTGGAATCTAATTATGAGGA
>ONYG01000157.1 GCA_900321995.1 uncultured Methanobrevibacter sp.
TTTTATTATTCTTTTATTGAAGTTTTATTATTCTTTTATTGAAGTTTTATTATTCTTTTATTGAAGTTTTATTATTCTTTTATTGAATATTTATTATTTTTTATCATTATTTGTTTCAATAATTTTATTAAACCAGAAAAAATATTAATTATATAACAATTGTTAAGTATTTATACCATAAAATCTAAATAAATAAATGAAGGGATTTTCACTTAAAAAACTATAAAAATCATATAAAGATAATTAATCAATAAAGAAATAAATAAATTAATAAATATATAATAAAATAAAAATTAGTAAACAATGATTAATTACTTTAAATATAATTTTTATAGAAAAAGGAGATAAAAAATGGTTGTAATAGTCGGAACTGGTGCTGGAGGAGCAATAATTGCAATGAAGCTTTCAAAAGCGAATATACCAGTGACAATTATAGAAAGAGGCCCATATATACACAGTAAAGATGCATATGAAACATATGATATGAAATATTACGATAAGAGATTTGAAAGTGAACAAAGCCTAGACATGCTAAAGACCACTTGTGTAGGAGGATCTACAATAGTCGCTGCAGGAAATGGTGTAAGAGTTCTTGAAGGAGAATTTAAAAACCAATTAGGAATTGACTTATCAAATGAGTATGATACAATTGAGAAACTAATTGGAATTCACCAAATGGATGACGAGCACATAGGCGAGGGAACCCAAAAATTCTTAGATGCTGCAAAGGAATGTGGATTCGATGCTATAAGAATGCCTAAATTCATAAGGGATGAAGACTGTAATCCTTGCGGAAAATGTTCATTCGGCTGTCCAAGAGATGCAAAATGGAGCGGAAAAGACTTTGTAGATGAAGCAGTTAAAAATGGTGCAGAACTTATTGAAAATGCAGAAGTTCAAAAGATTTTAACAGGCCATAAATCAGTAACTGGCGTTGAGTATATCCAAGATGGCCAAACCAAAACCATAGAAACTGATTTGGTAGTTCTTGCCGCAGGAGCAGTTGATTCTGCAGTGATATTGCAAAAGACTGGAATCGATGCAGGAAACAAGCTATTCTTCGACCCATTCGTTTCTGTTGGAGGTGTATTAAAGGACATAAATTACAATACAGAGGTTCAAATGAATGGACTTGCTGTTGGTAAGGAATATATCCTTGCTCCTCACTTCTCATCATTCATATCAAAATACATTAAGGAATCAAATCCAGATGTAGAAGATAAGGATATCTTAAGCATAATGGTAAAGGTCAGCGATGATATGGTCGGTTCTGTTGACATTGATGGAAACGTTAAGAAATTCAATACAATCGATGATATCAGAAGACTTGCTCAAGGGGCTGCAGCTGCAGGTTCAATACTTGAGAAGGCAGGAGTTGATGCAACTACAATGACTTCCACAGTATTTAGAGGAGCACACCCTGGAGGAACCGCTGCAATTGGAGAAGTTGTTGATAAGAACCTAAAAACAGAAATTAATGGTTTATACGTTGGAGATGCAAGTGTAATTCCTATATCTCCGGGAAAACCACCAATCTTACTTATTTTAGCATTAGCAGAAAGATTAGCTAATCATTTAATTGAAGAAGTTTTATAACTTCTTTAATTTTTTTATTTTTATAAAACACATTATTAAAAAAGTTTATTTTCATTTAAAAAAAGTATTAATTCATCAAATTATTAAAAAAAGATTAATTAAAAAAATAGAAAAAGTATAGGATTATTATTTATCTAATCCCATTCTAAGGCATATTTATCAAAAACAAACCGCCTATACACACAACTATGCCCACAATTTGTTTTATTGTAATGCTTTCGCCATATAATATAGCCCCAACGAATATTAAAACAATAGCTAAACCAATGTTTGCAACAAGAGACGCTGTACTTACCATCCATCCAGCACGATAAGCAAAAATATAAGCCAATTCTAAACCTACAATAGCCATTCCTAAAACAAGAGCAGTCCAATTTACATGAGACAATTCATTAGCCACATTTTCAGGCTTTACAAGGAAAACGAAAATAATTGCAGTTAAAATAGCTGCAGTTATATAAGTTATCATCAAAGTTCCAAATGCATTTACATTGCTTGGCGTGGATTTTGTGCAGATGTTATAAACAGTATTTGATAGGATAACAAGTAAAATAGGCCAAAGCATTTCCCACATAAAAACACCGAAGCTAATTATTCAAATTGATTATAGATTTCATCAGATTGAACCAATCTTTCACAATAATGGCATCTGACTGTAATTGGATCAGAATCAACAAGATAAAACTTGGTTTCAAGAGGCTCTTCAGTGTTTGAAATGCATTTTGGATTAGTGCATCTTATGATTCCATTCAACTCGTTGACTAATCTAACTTGGTCTTTTGATACAATTTCAAAGTCCCTGATAATGTTAATTGTTGCATCAGGAGCAATTAAAGCAATCTTATCTATTTCTGTATGACCTAATTCCCTATTTTCAAATTTTACAATGTCTTTATATCCTAATTTAGAAGATACATTCATAGCAAGAGTCACATTGGTTCCTTCCTTTGGAAGGCCTAATATTTTTAATACCTGAAGTGCCTTATTTGCAGGAATGTGGTCAATTACAGTTCCATTTTCAATTGGCTTTACTTTTAATTCTGGTTTAGTCATGAATAATTATTTCTTTAAAATTTTATTTATAATTTATTATTAGATTCTTATTATTAGATTCTTATTATTAGATTCTTATTATTAGATTCTTATTATTAGATTCTTATTATTAGTTTCTTATTTGCTTAAGTCATTAAACTCATATAAGTTTATAGTTTTAAAAACAATATAAATATATTTAATAAAATTAATAAATTATATAAGTAAATTAATCATAAAAAAGATGAACCTATTAAAAGAGACATCTTAAAAACTTCATTAATACATTAAATAAATTTAAACTGACAAAATTATAAAATAAAGAGAAGGAATCTCAATGGAAGAACATATAGATTTATTCAAAAGCATTTTAAGAAAAATAGAAGATAAAGTGGATTATGCAGACATAAGAGCAGGCAGTGGAAACAATACAAGCATAACCATGAAGGATAATCAAATTCAAGACATTAACACAGGCCTTGCAACTGTTGCAAGAATAAGAGTATTAAACAATGGAGCTTGGGGTTTTGCAACAACCAATGACATTTCCAAACTTGAGGAAATAAGCGAAAAGGCCATAAAGATATCAAACTCACTAAAAGGAGACATAAAGCTTGCAGAATGTGACATTGTAGAAGATAATGTAAAAACTGAACAGAAAATAAATTTAAGCGATGTAAGCATTGAAGAGAAAAAGGAATTGATTCAGGAAGCAAACTCTGCAAGCAATGTTGGCAAGGTAGTAAGCACAACAGTCAGATATGGAGATGCCCAAAGCAAAAGTGCATTCGTAAGCAGTGAAGGAAGCGAAATCATTGTTGACAGTTCCAGAGTCAGCCTTTCACTTAATGCTGTAGCATCAAATGGAGAACTTATACAGTTCCACCATGGAAGCTTAGGTGGAGTAAAAGGATTTGAAGTATTGCAGGATGCAGATATAGAATCATTTGGAAGAAAAATAGGAGAAAAGGCAACTGACTTGCTTGATGCTAAGCCTGCACCTTCTGGAAGATTTACTATCGTTGCAGACAATAACCTAACTGGAGTATTTATCCACGAGGCTGTTGGACACGCTGTAGAGGCAGACCTTGTCTTGCAGGACGATTCCATATTGCATGATCAAATGAACAAGAAGATTGGAACAGACATAGTCAACATTTACGATGATTCAAGCAATAAAGACGGTTTCGGATACTACCCTTATGATGTTGAAGGTGTAAAAACCAGAAAAAACCAAATCGTCAAAAATGGAGAGCTTGTATCTTACCTTTCATCAAGAGAAAGCGCTGGAAAATTAGGAATTCCATTAACTGGAAATGCACGTTCAGCTATCAGCGACCAACCTATAGTCAGAATGAGTAACACTTATCTTGAACCTGGAGATTTAAGCTTTGAAGAGCTTATCGAAGACATTAATGATGGAATATATCTTAAAGGCTCTAGAGGAGGCCAAGTTGATACTGGAAAAGGAATATTCCAATTTAATGCATCTGAAGCTTACCAAATCGAAAATGGTGAATTAAAGCAACATTACCGTGACGTTTCATTATCTGGAAATATTCTTGAAACATTAAATGGCGTTGATGCTATAGGATCTGACTTTAAGTTAAGTGTTGGATACTGTGGTAAAGGAGGTCAAACTGCACCAGTCGGTGATGGAGGACCTCATACCAGAATATTAAATGCAATGGTAGGGGGAAGCAGTTAGATCGATTCATCCCAAAAAAATGAAGTAATGAGGATGAATAAAAAATTTAACTGTAAAATCCGAAATGAAAATAGATGAAATTAAATAAAAGAAAGCTTAATTAATTTAATAGAGTTTTCTTAAAACTACTCATTTAATTAATGAAACTTTTTAAATAAACAAAAAGAATAATTTAAATAAATTAAAAGAATTCTATGGTCTATATATGTCCACGAATAAATTAAAGAATAATGCAATAATTGGATAATGGATAATGGATAATGGATAATGGATAATTGGATGTGATAATATGTTAAGTGAAGATGATGGAAAATATTTGCTTAAGGTAGCAAGAGAGGCTATTGAAACTTACGTTAAGGAAAATAGAAAAATTGACATACCTTCCGATTGTCCGAATTATCTAAAAGAAAATCTTGGAGTTTTTGTAACCTTAAACAAAAATAACCAACTTAGAGGATGCATCGGCTATCCAGAACCTGTATTTCCACTAATCGATGCTACAATAGAATCTGCAATTTCTGCAGCAATCAGAGACCCTCGTTTTTATGAGGTTCAAGAAAATGAATTGGATAGCCTTGACTATGAGATAACTGTTCTCACAAAGCCTAAATTGATTGAAGTCAGCAAGCCTCTCGATTATCTTGAGAATATAATAATTGGAGAAGATGGCTTGATTGTAGAAAAAGGGTTCTATAAAGGACTTTTATTGCCTCAAGTTGCACCTGAAAATGACATGGATGCAGAGGAATTCATATCCCACACCTGCCTTAAAGCAGGCTTAAGACCAGATGCCTGGTTGGAGAGAGATACAGAAGTTTATAAATTCCAAGGACAAATATTTAAATAGTAGTCTAAAAAGACATAATAACTTAAACAAGCGATTATAATAATACAAAAAATAAATTAAAATAATTAATGATTATAAGTGATAATATGATGTTACCAACTATTCCAACTCCTGATGAGTTATTAGATAAAGGTTTTAGAAGAGGTAAAAAGGCAGCTGACCTAAGAAGAGGAGAAAAGATGCCTAAACACTTGAAAGGTAAGCGTATTGAAGAAACCAGAGTAATTACCTCTTGCCAAGTGATAAAAGACAAACTAAAAATGATTTTAGATAGAACTCCTGAAATTGAGGAGTTGCCTGAATTTTATCAAGATTATATAGACATTACAGTAGGTGTTGATGACTTTAAGCAAGCTTTAGGTGCTTTAAACTGGGCTTATGGAATCATCACACAACTTGAAAAGGAGTATGGTGCAAAAATAAGAAAAGCACCATCTGAAAAAGCGGCAGGCCTTAGAAAACAGGCTTATGGAAGAATATCATCTGTTGTACACAAGATTGAAAAAGATCTTGATTTCTTAGACTTTGCAAAACAAAGCCTTAGAAATATGCCAACTGTAGACTTTGATGCAATAAGCATTGTAATTGCAGGTTTTCCAAATGTAGGAAAGTCCACATTACTTACCCACATTACAGATGCTGAGCCTCAAGTGGCTAATTATCCATTTACAACCAAAGGAATTCAAATAGGCCACTTTGAGAAAAGATGGACACATTACCAAATCATCGACACTCCAGGTCTTCTCGACAGGCCAATTGGAGATATGAATGATATTGAATTAAATGCTATGGTTGCTCTTGAACACTTAGCAGATGCAATTCTCTTTATTTTTGACAGCTCTGAAACCTGTGGATATGCTCTTGAAAACCAATATAACCTTTTAGAGGAAATACAAAACATCTTTGATGCACCAATTATCTACTTATTCAATAAGATGGACATTGCTGATTATGATGGTGCAAGACATGATTATATTCAAGAGTACATTGACAAAACCGAAAACCCATTATTGATTTCTGCTGCTGAAGGAGAAGGTCTTGAAGAGATCATTAAACTTATTCAGCAAGTAGAAAAAAGAGAAAGGGTTGTAGAAGCTGAAGATGAATACGAAGATGATGAAAATTACTTTGATTTAACTTAAAATCAATAATTTTCTTTTTTTCTTTTTCTTTTTTTTAAAAAATAATCTTAAAAAAATATAGTAAATCTTCTTTTTAAAAAAATCTTAAAAAAAATAATTAAATACTTCTTTTTAAAAAATTTTATAAAATATATTAAATACTTTTTTTATTAAAAAAAACTACTCTATATAAAAATTTTTTAAAATTTATAAAAATGTATACAAAATTAAAAAAAGTATACACTAAACGAAAGATTTATATATATCAAAGTTCAAGTATACATTAGTAACAAAAGTATACTAAAAGTTTTTTGAAAAAAATACAATTTAACCCAATTAAAAATTTTATCAAAAAACTGTTGTCGAATTAAAATTAGATTATGTAAAGGAGACTAAAAAATGGCTGACGACATTAACGAAAAATTCGAAGAAAAAACTGTAGAATTCAAAGACAAAGCAGAAGAATTCAAAGCAAAAGCTGAAGCAAGAAACGAAGCTAACAAAGAAAAATGGGATGAAACCTACAACAAAGGAAAAGATGTAGCTGAAAAAGTTGGTGAAAATCTTTCTAAAACCATTGATGACACCATCATTGCAATGAAAGCTATGCAAAAAAACTTTGACAACAGATACCAAACTTACAGAGAAACCACAGCAACCAACAAAATTAATGTTGATCTTGCTGAAAGCGCTGATTTCTACTACTTACAAGCTTACTTAGCAGGTGTAGAAAAAGAAGATATTTCCATTGAAGCAACTGACAGTTCAGTTACCATCAAAGCAGAACTTGAAAATATCTTAAAAAATATTGAAGCTGATGAAGAAAACCCAGTAAACTTAATCATTACTGGAATCAAAATTGGCGTTGCTGAAAGAACCATTAACTTAAATGATGAAATTACCAAAGAGGAAATTTCCGCTAAATTCAACAATGGTATCTTATTTGTAACAATCCCTAAAAAAGAAGTACCTAAAACTAAAATAGACATTGAATAATTATAGTTTTTACTATAATTTTCTTTTTCTTTTTTATTTTTATTTTTATAAAAATATATCTCAACCCAAATTTAATTTTCCCACTTCTTTTTTACTTTTTACCAAATTTCATAATATCAATTTATTTAAACACTATACCTTTTACTTTTTTTAGACCATATTCAATTAAAAAAAAAAAAAAAAAAAAAAAATATAGTATAATAGATCTTTTTTTTTACAGACTTTTACTAATTAATATTTTTTAAAATTTTAACTTTAGAAATAATCATTTACAGTAAATAAAAATATAAAATTTTTATAAAAAATTATTATTTTCAAATATAAATAATTATCTATAATAGTAATAAAAAAAATAGTAAATTTTACTTAGAATTATTAATTTTTAAGAAAAATAAGTGAAAAAAAGGGAAAAGTTTTAATAATAAGTCAACATAAAATAATACTAACTATAAAACGGAGGTGAAAATATGGCAATTCCTAAAGCTCCTGTTAATAGGATTATCAAAGAAGCTGGTGCTGAAAGAGTAAGTGCTGACGCAGTAGAAGCATTAGTAGCATACTTAGAAGAAGACGCAACCGCTGTAGCTAAAAAAGCAATTGAATACGCAAAAATTGCTAAAAGACAAACTGTAAAAGCTGATGATATCGCATTAGCTATCAAAAACGAATAAGATAATTAAATTTATCTTATTTAATTTTATTTTTTTTAAAATTTACTTTTCAACTTTTTTTTATTTATATTTGACTGATTTTACTATTTTTATCGATTTTACTTATTTTTTACTGATTTTAAAACTATGTTTATGCTCATTTTATAAATTTTTTAACTATAACAATCAATATACATTACCATATAAAAAAAA
>ONYG01000265.1 GCA_900321995.1 uncultured Methanobrevibacter sp.
CCTCCTGCAATGGCATATTTAGGAATGTCCTTGACCACAACACTTCCTGCCTGAATAATGGCCCCTTCACCAATATGAACTCCAGGAAGTATTATTACACGATTTCCCAACCATACATTGTCTTCAATAACAACATCCTTAGATATTACTGTCTCATCATAAGGAATAGCTTCCCCTTCATAGTTATGGCTGTCTGTGATTATCATACAGTCTATTCCTGAGTGAAAATTACTTCCAATGGAGACATTAGCTGTTCCTTGAATCTTCATTCCATTGAAATTAACATTATTAGCCAATGAGGTTTTAGGTGTAATGTAAGAATAGTTGTTTACAGTCAAATCATTTCCACAGGATTTTGATACTCTTTTTACCCTAAAAGTATAATAAGTTCTCTTTATGCTTTTAATAATGTTAAAAACTTTTGAAATCATATAATCACTGAAATAATATAATTTAAACTCAAAATAAATAAATTAATAAATAAAATAATAAATCAAATGAAGTAAAAATAAAATAATAATTAATTAAAAATAGAAAAATGAAGAAAATTATTATAATAATTCTTCAATTAATATACATCACAATTTGCAGAATAATAAGATAATAGCCTTGCTATTTTAGCAACGGTAAGCTCATCAAGTCTCCTTCTTCCGCGAATTACCTTATTGAACAATTCATCAATGAAAAGATCCTCATTGGTCAAGATAACATTCAATATAGCCAAATCATCATTTACAAAACCTATTAAAGGCTCAATATAAATTCCATTGAAACCTTTTTTATCTAGGAAAATAGCCAAATCCTCATTTAACTCTAAAGCCTTACGCTTAATTTGGCTGTTTTGAGTGAAGTGAATCTCTTCATTACCAAATTGGAATCTGGATTGATTATCAGCATAATCAGTTTGCAATTCTAAAGTGTTTTTCTTTTGTCTGTAATCTTGAATGGATGCGGAATCACTAAGCATTGCATCAGTTTCACTTTCAGACTTAACCTTATTCTTATAATCTTTAGAATCGTATCTTTGAGAGAGAATTGTAAATACTCCAGTAGGACCAACCACTACATGATTTATAATGTCTTTTGATTGTGGTGGCTGAACAGCATAAAATACATAGAAATCATTAGGAAGAGCAAGCAATCTTTCACGAATTATTCTTCCACGAGCCAAATACTCATTGAAAGTGTATTTTCTATAAATACCATAAGCCAAAATGACTAAACCTAAAGCAAATACTATTAAAACATACATTATTTGACTTATGAAGAAATAATATGCAAGCGCTACAGCAGCAATGAATATGCCCACTATAATTAAGACATCCGCATTTGATTTCTTAGGTTCATATTTGCGATTGGATCTCATCACTTCAATAGTTTCTTTGCTTACTAAAGCATCATCTTCATCAGCTCGCAAGTTGCTTTGCTTTACAGTTTCCCCGCCTTTCTTAAGTAGATTTCTAACAGCGTTATTTGATTTAAGCTCTCCTTCCAAAGATAAAATGTATTCTTCTTTTAGAAGGTCTAATAAAGCGACATAATATTTATAACGAGCTGCCTTAAATGCTTCGTATTCCTCTGGACTGTCAAAGACCATTTCATTTTGAACCCTATCAAATAATTTCTTATCCTCTTCAGACAATGCTTGTCTTTTTAAAGGAATAGGAGTCTCAGGCAATTCATCTTCAGGGATATCAGTTACATCAACAAGCTTATTTTCTAAACTTTCATTTTCAGCCATTTGATGTGATTCATCTTCCCCATACTCATCATCAAAATACTCATCGCCAGAATAGCTTTCAGTGTATCCTCCTATTGGGTCAAATTCAAAGCCGGCATCCATATTGCCTAATTCTTCTAAGCGTCTTTTTTCAGCATGAATAGGAATAATCTCATCTACACCATCGTAGGATGGATATTCCTCAGAATAGTAAGTTTCATTAAAACTGCTTGGACTTGATTCCAAATCATCTATATCTGGAAGAGCAGTTTCATAGTATTGATTAGATTGATATGAATCTTCGTAGTATTGATCATCATAGTCTTGGGAATCTTCATAGTATTGATTTTCATAAGATTCATCAGAGTTTTCATAGTAAGCATCATAAGTTTCATCAGAGACATCTAAAGCGTCATCTTCGACACCGGATTCAGCATGAATAGGAACAATCTCATCATCAGAATAAGCGGATTCAACATGAATAGGAATAATCTCATCATCAGAGTAAGCAGTTTCAGCATGAATAGGAATAATCTCATCGTCTGAAGAGTCATAAGAAACAGTTTCGTAATAGCTGTCTTGAGCTATTTGGGACTCTTGACTTTCTAAAGTTGAAGATTCTGCATCCATGTTTGAGACGTAATCTAAAGGACCTCCACAACTTGTACACTCGAAGTCATTGATATTATCCCATTCATCAATTTGAAATTTTAATCCACACTTTGTACAATAAACAAGAACTTCTCCACTTGGAGATGAGTCAGAGGAGTCTTGTGAAACATCTTCATCAACGATAGTTTCCAACTCCCTTAATTTTCCAGTACAACTAGAACATTCAAATGCATCAATATCGTCATCATCATTTAATTGATATTTTGCACCGCAGTTCTCACATACTACAATTTTCATACTATTCCCACTCATTTTTAATCATAAATCTAAAAAATTTATAAAAAATTGTCTAATAAATCAATACTAATATAATATAAGTAAGTTATTATTTTTAAAGGTTATGGATTTATTTAATCAAAAATCAATATTTTTTTGTTATACTATTAAAATTTCGATAAAAATAGATAATAATTTTTAAAAAATAATGAAAATAAAAACAGTATAGCAAAAATAAAATAAATTTACTAAAAAAAGAAAACTTAAATATGCAAAGTTAATAAAAAATTAGTAAAAAATAATATGAAAATTATACGAAAAAAAATACTAAAAATATAATAGGATATAGAAAAAATGCTAGAAAAAATAACTAAAAAAATAGTTAAAAAAAGTAAAAAATAGTAAAATAGTAAAAAAAATAATAATTTAAAGAGAAAGACAAGACAAAATAAAATAAAAATTAAATAAAACGTTGATAAATATCTAATATTTGTTTATTTATCATATCCCAATTATATTTCTCTTGAATAAGCTTTTTACCATTTTCTCCAAATCTTTTTGAAAGGCCATCATCAAACAAAACATCACTTATGGCAGATTTAAGAGAAATCTCATTATCATCACATGCAAGGCCAACATTCCCATTTACCCAATCATGAATATGATTATTCTTAGTTAAAACCAAAGGTTTGCCGCATGCCATAGCCTCAAGACCACTTGTTGTAAATGATTCGTATTTAGATGGCATGACAAATAGATCACAGTCAACCAAAGCTTCATGCTTTTCCTCATCATATAAAGGACCTGTAATGACAACATTATCTTCCAAACCATACTCTTTTATTTTTTCCTCTAAAGTAGAAAGATAGCCATCATCAGGACCTACAACGGCCAATTTTATTGAATAATCTCTACTCACATCATCATTTAATAAATGATTAAATGATTCTATAAGCAAATCCAATCCCTTAATTTTATGGATTCTACCTACAAAAAGTATTAATTTATCGTTTAAGCCAATTTCAAACTTTGAGCGAAACTTGCCAAAAGAGGGAAGATTTTCATATTCATCAGTATTTATTCCCAATGGAACAATCTCAATTTTATCCTCATCCACACCCATTTTAATGTATTGCTCTTTTTCAACTTCAGTAAGTGCAAATACGCAAGACGCATTATGAAGAATCTTAAAGCCGAATGCCTTATCAAAAATGTTCTTCAATCCTTCCTTTTGGAAAAAAGGAAGTACTGAACCATGAGCTTGGACGATATAAGGAATATTATATTTTCTGGCATAATGACAAGCAATGATTGCTAAAGTCTGCCTATGCTCATGAACATGAATGATGTCCTGGTTTTTGATGTCTTTTCTAATCTTAAATGGAGCGGATAATGGTGTATCCAACATAGTGGCTAACTTAAACTTATTTGATAAGTTCTTAAAATAATCCACTTTTATCCCATTAACATCCACATCATAGCGACCTTCTTCAAATTTTAAGCGTTGTTTACATGAATCAGAGCTTATAACCTTTACATCATTATCTTTTACTTGATTTAAAGCAATCTGATAACTTGCATTAACAACTCCACCTGCAGATAAGCAGGGATAAAAGAAATGAGCCACATGTAAAATATTCATAAATCCACCTTTAAATGAAAATAACAATTAAAATCATTAGTTAAAAACAATAAAACATTCATAAAACAATCTTAAAGCATTATTAAAACATTACTTATACAATTAATTTACTCTTTCATATAAAAATATGTCCTTATAATTATATATCTTTCTATAATTCTTTATTTCCATATCCTCATCACAGACATAATAGGTTATATTACTAGACTCCAGAAAATCGGTTTGCTCAACAGTGACCGCTATTGTATAACCCCTTAAAAACCAACTGAACTGCCTTTGCTTAGAAACAGCAATATCTTTAGAGGCATAATCATCATCATATTGCATCAAATAGTCTGAAACAACCTTATAATCATTGAAATCAGTATCATGTTCAATTGTGCCTGTAAAACTAAATGCAGAGAATAAACATAATATGATTAAAGCAATAGGAACCAGATTAGACAGATTAAATTTATTGACTTTTAGAGACTCTAATCCATCTAAAGAGTTTAAAATTTCATTTAAAGCTAAACAAACAAAATAAACAAAAGCTGGGAAAACTGTGATTATATATCTGTTTACCTTAATGTTGTAGAATGTGAAGAATATGAAATAAACTAAAAACCAAGCCAACATGAAAATAGTTGGAGAATATGATTGCCTATCAAATCCTTTGCCTTTCAATAGGGAAAATGCAATGACACAGCCAACCAATAGAAATGTTATGGTAATTAATGAATTTACCTTAAATCCTAAAATAGCTATAATTAAGGACACAATAAATGAAACTTTTAAAAACAAATCAAAATATTTTGTTTTAAACATCAAGCCCATTTTATCATTTGAATCACTAACTGATTTAGAATTTTCACTGATAAGACCCTTAATTCCATATTTATTGAATAATTTATATGCCCCTATCAAAAGACCTATTATCAAAATGGCAAGTACCAAATAAGACAAGTAACTTGCACCAATCAAATTAGGGATAATTCCATCAAAGACTACCTTTTGAGAGAATAAAAAGTTTAAAAAGTCATGTAAATAAAAGAGTGTGTCTGTAGTGTATGCACTATCATTAACTGCACCTTTAGAGCCTGAAGAAATTGTGGAACCTTGTGTTAAGAAAGTCAATTGAGATCCAAAGGACATGATAAGATATGCGAATATTGCTAAAATAGCTAAAGACAGTACCAATCCTAAAAGAATATACTTAAACTCACTACTTTTTAAGTATTCCTTAAGTTTAGAAAAGAACTGAGTTCTATCCCAAATCAACAGGTCCAAACAGTAGAAAAAGTCATGCTTTGACAAGTAATACAGTAAGAACAAAGGCAAAATGAATAAGCAAGTATAACGAGTAAAAATGCCTAAAACCAAAAGTGGAAATGCCAATAAAAAATATTTAGGATTCACATCAAGGGCTAAAATAAAAAATAGAACTGCCCATATTGATAATGCAACAGCCGGAACATCTAATGTTCCATTAGCCCACCAAAGCAAATTCAATGAGAAGCTGGTAAAGAGCACAGCTCCAGTTAGAGACACAATGGAATTAAAATATCTCTTCAATAACGCATAAATTCCAAGGGATGAAAAAATGGAAAAAATTCCAGTGATAATGAAAATAGACACTTCACTAACATACCCCAATCTAAATAAAATGGAAGTCAAAAAGCAAATTAAAGGAGATAAATATAAATAATTAGAAAAGAAAGCTATTCTAGCAAATACTAGTGAATTATAAAGGTAAATGAATACATCAGAACAGTATATTCCCAAATCCTTATTAAAATTGATTAAAAGAGCAGTTATGATTACACTATAAACTAATAAAAGAGCCAAATAGAAATAATCATTTCGTTCAATGCTTAAATCTTTAAGAATATTTGAAAACTTCATGTTTTAACCTTTAAATAATCATTAATGATTAAAAATTCACATCTTATAATCATATACATTCAAAATTTTAAAATTAAAAAATTATAAAATCACTAATTATTAAAAGACATTTGCAAAAATGCTAATCCAATTAAATGAACCAATAACAAATGCCAAGAAGCTTATGAGCATAGCAATTTTAAGATTTTTAGAAACTTTTGCACAAACATCCTCTGGAGGGTTCAATTTTAAACTATATGCAGAGTATAAGAAGATTATTATTGGAATAATCATCATTATCATATAGAAAACATTAAAAATGCCAAAGATATAAAGGATTGGACACATTAATGTTGTTACAACAATTAAAATAATTGAAATTATTGAAGAAATCTTCTTGCCGTATAAAATAGGAAATGTTCTTGCGCCTTCAATCTTATCCCCTTCAATATCTTCCATATCCTTAACTATCTCACGAGCTAAAGTCATGAAACATGCAAATAATCCTAAATAAATAGAAATAAATAATATTTTAATGGAAGAAGTCGCACAAGCAATTACAGTTCCTGCAATCACAAAACAAAATCCAGTTAAAGTTGCAACTGTGAGATTACCAACCAGTGGCATCGCCTTTAAGTTTCTTGCATAAAAATACATGATTATGACTGCTGGAATCACAATTACAGAAGGCCAAATTGAATTGACCTGATAATCAATAACAATGCTTAAAATAACACCTATTAAAAATAAAAGATAGGAATAATATCTTGCATTTTTTAAGCTAATTCTTCCTGAAGGAATAGGCCTATGAGGCTTGTTGATTTCATCTATCTTATAATCAAAAACATCATTAATGGTGTTTCCACCACCAGTGCATATGAAAACGATTACAGCACATAGGATAATTGGCAAAGCATAATAATGAGCCACAATCATCATTAAAATAACTGCAATAGCCGCCATAACTGCATTTCCAGGTCGAATAATTTCTAAATAAGCATTCATCCAATCACTCAAATTTTAAGATTCAATTTAAAAATTAATATTAATAAATAATATTTTGACATTCTAATTTATTAAATATATCTACAAATATTCCATCTATGAAAATTATATTATCTCATTTAACAATTCAGCAAACTTAGAAGCCATTGTTTCCATAGAATAGTCATCTATATTTATATCTGAATTTAATTCAACTTTACCTTTTTCAAGATATTCTGTGTAAAGGTCTAATAAAACCTCTTTAGTAGATTCTAAATCTGAAACATGATATCCCACTTTAGTCTCATCCAGCAAATCCTTAAGGGAACCTTCCTTATAACCGATTGACAATACAGGTTTTCCAAGAGCAAAATATTCATAAATCTTTCCAGGAATAAACATTTTCTCCTTTTCATTATTCCAAGAGATTAATAATAGAATATCGCTTTCCAATTGCTTTTTTAGAACTTCTTCATGAGGAATTTTGCCTCCAATCTTAACGACGTCCAAAAGGCCAAAAGATCTTGCAATCTCTTCCAAGTTTCCGCTATCACCATAAAATTCTATAGAAATCTTTGAGCTGTCAATTTTAGATTCATCTTCCAACTGACGAATAGCCTTAAAAAGATAAGTTGGGTCTCTTTTTCCACCATATAATGAACCTGCATAGATGAATTTTAATCTATTATCAGCATCATTATTTTCATATCTTAAGTCATCAACAGCACCAGAACCATCAGAATTCTCAGAAGAAATAGCACCAACACCAAAATCATCAGAACCATCAGAATTGTCAGTACCAACACCACCAGAACCATCAGAAGAATTACTCATTTCGCCAATAACTGAATCTAAGAATTTAAAATCATCCTCATCATAACCAGATAAAATAGGAACAATCCTATTATTAGGATGAATAGTGGATAATGTTCTTGCCGCCAAATCAGTAGTTGTTGTTAAGACATCAGTATTTTCAAATGTCTTTAATTCCAATCTTCTCTCAAAGTGGTCCCTTATAAAAGTGTGTGAAACATAAGGATTTAAATTCCATAAATCTCTTAAATCAGCTATCCAAGGAATATCATATTTATCGCTAATGTCCTTTGCAATTGTATGGCAAGTAATAGGCCATGAAGAACTGATTATCCCATCTATCTCTTCCTCTTCAACAATTTTAGAGACAAGCTCATAGGCAGAGTCATACCAGTATTTCATCCCATCAGGATATGCAAAGATTTCACCGGCAATAGAAATCGCCTTCGATACAATTGGATTTGATACTGAAGAGGAGTCCCTCAACTTTTGGGAATCTGATTCAAGAGAACCATTATTCTCTTTTTCTAGCTTGGAATTTTCACTTGGATTTTTCAAATCCCCATCAATTTTTTTATTTTTCCTTGAGGGTTTTATTTTATTGAAAAAATGTGAAAACATGTCTTCATATTCAGTGGCTATTACTCTGCAGTTAATGTTATCATTAATGGAAGGATCATCACCTAAATCTGGAACTATAACTATAGGCTCCCAACCATATTGAGGTAAATATTTAGCTAACGCTCTTAAACGTTTAGATGCTATTTCATTTACCTGATTAAAATAAAATGCAATTAGAATCACTTTTTTCATAAAACCACCGAAATTAAAAATTTTGACATTAAAGCATACAAACCATTGATATATGAAATTAGACTTATGACAAACAAGAAGGATAAGTTAATAAACCTAATATAATATAGATAATGTTTGCAAATAATTGGCTAATAATAACAATAATTATATACTTAATAAAATAAATATCTTTATAGATTAAAAAATTATAGATTAAATAAATATAGTTCTTTATATTTTATTTATTTATTGAAATTTTTATAAATTATAATTTTAATAATTAAGATTATAACTTAAAAATCATATTTAATCAGAAAACTAATAAATACTGGTGAGATTATGAGTAAAATTAAAATCGCTATTGTAGGAATAGGAAACTGTGCAAGTTCCCTTATACAAGGAATTTACTATTATAAAGATAAAAATCCGGAAGATGCAATTGGACTTATGCATTGGAAAATCGGAGATTGGGACCCTACCGATATTGAAGTAGTAGCTGCTTTTGATATTGATGAGAGGAAAGTTGGAAAAACCGTAGATGAAGCTATTTTTGCAAAACCAAATTGTACCACAATTTTCCAGGCAGAAATACCAAAAAGTGATGTAACTGTTTCAATGGGACCTGTTCTTGATGGTGTAAGTGAACATATGGCTGATTTCGAAGAGGACTACACTTTTAAAGTTGCAGATGAAGAACCTGTAGATGTAGTTAAAACTTTAAAGGAAAGTGGCGCTGAAATTTTACTTAGTTACTTGCCTGTAGGTTCAGAAGAAGCAGCAAGATTCTACGCACAATGTGCTTTAGATGCTGAAATCGCTTATATTAACTGTATGCCAGTATTTATAGTAAGTGACCCAGAATGGGATGCTAAATTTAGAGAAAAAGGACTTCCTGCTGTAGGTGACGATATTAAAGCACAAATTGGTGCAACAATTACCCACAGAACTTTAAGTAATTTGTTTAAGGAAAGAGGAGTCAAATTAGATCATACTTACCAAATCAACACTGGAGGTAACACTGACTTTATGAACATGCTCAATAGAAGACGTTTAGACTCTAAGAAAGAATCTAAAACTGAAGCTGTTCAATCAGTTCTTGCTGAAAGAATGGACCCTCATGACATACACATTGGTCCAAGTGATTACGTACCATGGCAAAAAGATAACAAAGTCTGTTTCTTAAGAATGGAAGGTAGAACTTTTGGTGACGTTCCTATGGAAATCGAATTAAGATTAAGTGTAGAAGACTCTCCAAACTCTGCAGGCTGTGTTATTGATGCTATCCGTTGCTGTAAATTAGGTTTAGAAAGAGGAATTGCAGGACAATTAACTTCAATCTCTTCTTATGTTATGAAACACCCACCTATACAAGTAACTGATGATGAAGCTGCAGCAAACGTTGAAGCATTCATAAATGGCGATTTAGAACGTTAAGAACATTGTTCTTAAC
>ONYG01000239.1 GCA_900321995.1 uncultured Methanobrevibacter sp.
AAAAAAATAGAAACTAATAAAAAAAAATAGTAACTAATAAAAAAATAGTCACGATAAAAAAAATAATAAAATATATAATGAAGTTTATTCTTCGTTAAAATAATCTTTTACTTCATTAAGAATCATTTTATGGTCAAATGCAATATCTAAACTATCTAAATCATCGAATGAAAAAATACCAAAGTCTTTAGCATCATCATCTGCTTTAGCTTGAGACAAGTCACCATTTGCCAAATAGAATATAGTTACTGTATGGCCTCTTGGGTCCCTATCAGGCTCAGAGTAGACATTAAATAATTTGATTAGTTCAACATCAATGCTAGTTTCTTCCTTTGCTTCACGAACTGCAGCATGTTCTGTTGTTTCACCATAGTCTACAAAACCTCCAGGCAAAGCCCAATGATCTTTAAAAGGATCGTTTTTTCTTTTGATAAGAATAAATTCTCGTTTTTCATTAAAAATAAAAATGTCTACAGTCAATGATGGAATCTTATAAGCCATATCCTCACCCCAAATTAGTTTTATTCAAATAGCTAATCATAAAAAAATTAAAAATATAAAAATATACAAATTAGAAAAATATTCTAAAAATAAAAATCGAAATGAAAAAAAGTTCTTAAAAAATATAGAAATGGTTAAAAAAAGATAAGATAAAAGTAAAAAAAAGAATTTGAAGATTAAATATCTTCGATTAATCCTCTAAATTCAGCAGTTTCTTCTTTTAATCTTTGAGCAGCTTTTAAAAGAGAATCTCTAGGTCTGTGTGACCTTTTAGTCTTAATGGTCATGATAGGTTCACCGGTAAGTGGGTGATCAATACCATAAACCGCATACTCTACATCTTCATCTTCCATGAGATATTTTCTTAAAACATTACAAAGAGAGTGGTTTTCCCCATGAACAATCATTTCAAGTTCTAATTTTGTTTCTCTAATAACTTCAATTTCCATACTACCTCTTCCTTTAAATAAATAATTAAAAACCTAGAAATAAAAAATCATAAAAATTCATCATTCCACAAAACCATAATAGAAATCTTATATTTTAAACCTTTTCAAAGGCCATTCAGTAATCATAGTTTTTGGAAACTTTTCTTTTTTCTTTCCTATCACATACTGGACAGTATACTTCAGACTCTGTACGAGGTTCCATAAATGATCTACATCTTGTGCACATAGCTTTTACAACACCAGAAGTGACATCTTCAGTATTTAAGTCCAAATTGTCTCCCATAATTTTAACTACTTTTGCCTCTATCAAATCACCGATTCTGAAAGCATCTGTAAGTTTATCTATGTATCCAGGGGTCACTTGAGAAATGTGAATAGCTGCCATATAAGGAAGAGCCAATTGACGTTCAGTTCCTTTTTTAGCATAAACAGTTATTAAAGCTCTTTGACCACGAACATCCTTTATTTCACCATATACAATATCGCCAACTTTCAATAGATTTGGTCCGCCAGATTTTGAAATTACAGAGATTTCCTTTTCATCACTATCTACTAATACATTTCCAGGAACACCTGATTTTACACTTCCATCGTCTTCGTATGCTCCTTGTCCTGGCAAGAATTCTTCACTGACACTTAAAAAGTCGCCAGGCATAACAAAATCTCCAGATTCTATTTTCATTTTATACACCTCTAAATAAGGATTGATTAATTTATAAAAATAATAAATTCTTAAGGTTATTCTTTAAAATAATTCATCTGATACAATTCTATCATTTTTAAACCATAAGAATCGATTAATTAATTCGATAAAACACTAATTTTATAAATATCCATACAACTTATTTTTGAATATGTAATTTATTTATGTTTTTTATTAATATATAAAAAATTCGGTTTTTAGATAAAAATTAAAAAAATACTCAAAACCAGAAAATAAAAAATATTTTAGATAAAAATTAAAAAAAACTTAAAGCCTGAAATTTCATAATATGAAAAATAATAACTTTTTCAATATCTCAAAAAGTCAGTTAATTCAAAATTAAAAAAAATAAAGTTTAAAAGACCTCAACTTCCATTAGTTGGAGTTGAGGCATTTAATCCTGTTGTGTTACTTCTCTCATCCAGTTTAATAGAATTGTTAGTTCTCTCTCATCCAATTTAATAGAATTACGATTAATACTATTAAAATCTCAGCAATGATAAACCAAAGAATGGATCCCATACCATAACTATGCATAATATTAAAAACAACTTTTAACATGCCCATTAGTCGCATTAAACCGTTAAAAAGAGTTAGAATAGAATAAAACAAAAAAGTGAAAACCAGAACAAAAAAATAAATAAAATAAAAAATAAGCCAATAGGTTAACCCAAAACAAAAAATAAATAAAAAAAATAAAAAATAAGCCGATAAGCTAACCCAAAACAAAAAATAAATAAAAAAAATGAAAATAAGCCGATAGCTTAACCCTATTGGTAATACCTATCCTCGAAAAGAATCTCATCCAATTGATACTTTTCCCATTCTCTTTTATTTAAAACGATTTCCAACTCCTTAGGAGTTATGACTGGTTTTTTATACATTTGAGAATCATCAATAGCTATCCTTGGACAAGCAGTTACAACAAATCCTTCAAGCTCCATATAAGGAAGCAA
>ONYG01000198.1 GCA_900321995.1 uncultured Methanobrevibacter sp.
AATAATAAATATTAAATTACGATATCATAAACAAAGTTTATCATACCGCTATCTAGCTAAAAACTAGATATAGATAGGATGATGAATAAAATACAAGCATCCTATTTATATCTAGCTCAAAACTAGATATAGATAGAATAGAGATAGAAGAATGAAACTCTTTTTAAAATCCATTCTATTTATATCCAGTTTTGAAAAAAAGAAGTCTAATTTTTTTATAAAGGTAAAATTATTTAACCAAGATACAGATTTAAAAAATGAGCGAGTGGGAACCCTATTTTGAAGTTACCCATAAGAAAATTCGAAAAAAAATATTTTAAAAAATCTGAATAATATTAATCATAAAAACAATTACACACTCACAAAAAATATTAAACTCCCGATTAAAATATATATTATAATTAGTATATAAAGATTACCATAGTTCATAATGTTTCAAAAAAATAAAACTAATTTGAATGAAATAAAGACATATTCATAAAAAAATGAACAAAATAATAAACTTATCCATTATAATGAAAAATTATTAGAGATAATAAAATTAAAAATAAAAAAATCAGATACTGTTTAAAATTAATTATTAACTTAATTTAGAATATGTGAATAAGATAGCTCTTTTATTTAGGAATGCTAAAATTTTGTTTAGAAAAATAATGAAAAAAATGAAAAATATAAAGATTCAAAATTAGATAAAAAATATCAGGAGGATTGAAATTGAAAGTGATTGGAATTTGCGGAAGTCCACGTGATGGGGCTACAAGTTTTCTTCTAAAGAAGGCATTAGAAAAGCTTGATGATGAGGGATTCGAAACCATGTTTATAAGCGTAAAGGATAAGGACATATCCCCATGCAGCCACTGCAACCATTGCATAGAAAATAAGGAATGTTCAATTGATGATGACATGATAGAGATTTATGATGCCCTTAAGGAAGCTGATGGAATTATCATGGCAAGTCCAATTCATTTTGGAAGCATTTCAGCACAGCTTAAGGCAGTGATAGACAGATGCCAAGCCCTTATTATGGAAGACATTGACATTTTCAAGAATAAGGTGGGAATTTCCATTGTTGTAGGCGGAGACAGGTCAGGCGGCCAAGAGCTTGCCATTCAGCAAATCAATACTTTCTATCTTTTAAATAAGATCATTCCACTTAGCGGAGGTTCCTTTGGAGCAAACCTTGGAGCATGCCTTTGGTCACAGGACGATGGCGCTAATGGAGTAAAGAATGATGAATATGGTCTTAAAACATTAGATATGACTATAAGTCATTTTAAAGAGTTTTTAATTGAATTTAATGATAAGTAGATAAAAACATCATTATAAGATTTTTTAGACTAATTATTTCAATATACAAACATTAATAAAGAAAGATTTATATATTAATATTTATTCAAATAAGATAAGATAGTCAAGCATCAAGCTAGACTTTATGACTTATTCAAATAAGACCAGTCAAGTAAATAAAGCTTGACTTTAATGATTAACTTTTTTTAAGCTTTCGGTGTGACAATGAGCGGAGAAAATTCAAGTGCAAAAGTGGCTAAAAGCAGTGCCATTATCCTTATAGGAAATGTCATCTTCCGTGTTGGAGGATACATATATCGTTTTTTAATGGCTTCACTTTTAGGACCTGCAGCATATGGGATATTAGGTTTGACAACTCCATTTCAAGGAATATTCCAGGTTCTCTCTGCAGCAGGATTGCCACCTGCAATAGCTAAATATGTGTCTGAATATAATGCTCTTGATGAAGAGGAGCTGGCACGCCAAACCATATTTACGGCCTTAAAGATCATGGTCTTTTTAGGATTCTTCTTTGGACTGGTTATGGTCTTTGTTGCTGCTCCAATCATTACAGGATACTACCATAAGCCTGAAGCATTGCTTCCGCTTCAAGCTGTAGGGCTAATCACTCCTTTCAGCGTAATCGTAGGCGGATTTAGAGGAGCTTTCCAAGGAGTGTATAAGATGGAATATATCTTATATACAAGGGCAATCGAACAGATATTCATGATCTTATGTGCAACAGCACTTGTTATCCTTGGTTTATCAACCCTTGGTGCAGTGTTAGGTTCTGTATTAGGATTTGTAGCATCAGCCGCATCTGCTGTATACATATTTAAGAGATTTATGGGCAAGTACATACCTCCAGCAAATCCAGACTTTAAGTTTACATTTCGTGAGGAATTGCAGCTTGCAAAAAGATTGGTTTTCTTTTCAATTCCTGTAACCGTTGCAGCACTTGCTGAAATGGGTATCTACAGTATCTGCACATTGCTTATGGGAACATTCCTGCCTGCAGTTGCAATCGGATACTTTACAGCAGCAGACCCTATTGCAAGGCTTCCTTTAGTTGTCTCAAACTCTCTTGCAACAACAATATTGCCTGCAACATCTGAAGCTTATGCTCTTAAGGATCAAGTCCTTCTTGAAAAGTATGTTACAGCCTCATATAAGTATGGAATGTTCTTTGTTATACCAATGTGTGTTGGAATAGCAATATTTGCACGTGGAATCATGGGCCTTGTATACTTTACAAATGCATCCTACATGAACGGGGCATTATCCCTTGCAATTTTAGTTATTGGAATGACATTCTATTCAATCTATACAATTTCAGGAAGCATAGTCCAAGGAATAGGAAATCCAAGAATTCCTATGTACATATTATTGTTCGGCTGTGTCATTACCTTAGGCCTTGGATGGTATTTGATCCCTTTATATGGAATTGAGGGAGGAGCATTGGCTACCACAATATCCTCATTGATAATGATGATACCTATGTTCCTGATTCAGTTTAGGATGACTAAGACTCACGCCCCTTATGCATTCTTAACAAAAGTCACTGTAGCATCCTTGATAATGGCTATTCCTTCAATCATTCTCCCAAATGATGTTTTAGGATTAATTATTGGAATCGTTATATGTCCTATAGTATATGTAATAATGGTCATCTTGCTTAAGACATTATCCCATGAGGACGTATTGGAATTTAGAAAATACGCTTCCAAATTAGGACCTGTTAGAAAGTATGCAAATAAGATATTGGACATTGT
>ONYG01000161.1 GCA_900321995.1 uncultured Methanobrevibacter sp.
AGTTGTTTTAATTCTTATGATCATTTAATTTCTTTAGTTGTTTTAATTCTTATGATTATTTAATTTCTTCATTCAAATCTATTAAGATGCCTTTTTTACCATCAAATTCTCCAATTCCAGTTATAGCTATTTTTTCCATGCCAACATCACTATAGTCAACCATTTCAACTGTATAGTCTTCTCCTTCTACTAATTCCTTATTGTCCATTGTGAGAGTGAATCCTTCATCATTCTTACTATATTTGGCTTTTTTAATGTTTTTCTTGATTTGGAAACTGACTGATTTTGAGCCTGAATATATTCCCAATCCTATTATTTCACAGGTGGCAGTGCCAATTGACACATTGTCCTTATATTTTACCTTAAAATCAAGGTCCTTAACGAGCTTTTTGCCATCTATGCTTACCTTAAGCTTTGGAAGGCGAATAGCTTTTCCGGTATAAGGTCTGGAACTGACTCCACTTATGCAGGCATCCTCCATATCATATTTTTTAGCCTTTTCAGGGAAAATGTTAGTGTTATAAATGTAATCAATAAGTCTTTCAGTGTTCTTGTTGTCATGGAATTCTACAATGTCATTATATTTTCTTATATTCTCTTCGCTATGGCTACCATAGTAGTTCTTTTCGATAAGTTCCCCTAATTTATCATAATCATAGGCAATGTCTGCAAATGCATTATCTTCATTTAGCTTAAGCTCAATTCCAAGCTTGCTTAAGCACATTTCCTTTTCCATCCAAGCAAATATTACATTACAGCCTCTGTAGAATGCGTCATATGATATTGAGGAGTAATCTGTAATGAGAAGACGTGTGTTTTTAAGCAGCTCATCATAGCTATATTCGCTAGGCATATACTTTTCAAGGTCGGTTTTTCCAAAGATTGCATTGACAAGAGGGTGTGGGATGAATACTATCTTATCCTTCAAATCATCAGGAACGCTTTCTATAATGCTTTTAGAAAAGTTATAGTATGTTGAGTTTTTAGTGTCGTCTCTTATTGTTGAATGTTCAAAACTTCTTGAGGTAGGCATAATGAGGATCTTATCGGCATCCTCATTTTTTATGGAATGGTCAAATTTAGGAAGGCCAGATTTGATTAAATCCTCTCTGTCAAATTTTCCATCTTCAATAAAGTGATTTGCCTCTGTTTCAGATGAAACTACAACATACGAATTGTTTCCAAATCCTTTGCCTTTTTCAAAGTCGTATCTGCCTTTCAAGGAATATGCATACATTACACCATGCTGCAAGAAGATATAGTAATAGTTTTCCCAGTATTGCCTTCTTCTGGTAGTTGAGCTGTAGGTTGCAATATCTATGGCATGGTTTATTGATTCTGTTGTTATAAATGCTTTAGCGTTGAAATATTCATAATAGTGTCTTATGGAGTTTTTATCAATTATATTTGCCCTATATTTTTCGCCAACCTTCTCTCTGTATTCGCTATCCTTGCTGAGGATAAAGAAGACATTTTCACATCCGTCATCTATAAGCCTTTCATAGACATATCTTGCACTTTCCTCATATTTTCCACAGAACTTCTCATAAAGCACAATGGAAGGTATATTTTTATTATTCTTCTTATCGTTATTATATTGATTGAATGCTTTTTTAATCTTCTTTTGCTCTTTTGCATCATCTGTAATGTTTATTTCACGATATGAAAAAGATAAGTATCCGTTCCATGTCTCATAGAAAAAAATGCTATGGTTTTCATAGAAAACAATGTCACTGTAGTAAAGCTCACGGTCTTTTGAGACAGTCTCTTCTTTCTTGTTGAAGAACTTGTTTCGGATTCTCATTGACAGGTCTCTCATAGTCAAGAATTTTCTTCTGAATGAAAAGCCATTGGCATCTGTATATTTTAGATATACTCCTGCAGATTTTCCAGAAATGCTTATTGAGTCATATGGTATTTCTACAATATACTTATCTGACTTTTTAGTGAACTTATATTCATTGTAGCCCAGTTCCACACAATATTTGCTTAAATCATAGTCTGGATACTTCTTGCTCATCACTTCAAATTTTATGATAATTCTATCTTTTTTCAGAGATATGGAATCAGCTTTTGGTTTAAAGTCAAATATTCTATTATAAACGAATTGTTTTGGTGTTAAAACAACTTTAGGTTTATTATTTTTAAAAAGAGCGTTATATTTCTCCCCTTGTCTTAATGTAAAACCTTCTTCTAATTCAAATTCCTTATAATCCATTGTATCATCCATATCCATAACTTATTTTAATTAATTATTTTTTATATCTATTAGCAAGTTCTTTATTTTTTAAGACTTTTTCGCACAGCTCTTTTAATTTACATAAGCTCTCTTTTGATTTTTATCATTTATAATGGGTAATGTTGCTTGTTTTATCATTTTCTTTCTTTAATTAAGTCAATGATTTGTTTAGAAGCAGTTCCCTTATCAAACTCATTAAATTTATTTTGGAAAGCATCGTACTTTTGTCCATATTTGGATTCATAATCTCCATTATTCAAATTCCTTATTTCCTGAATAAGGTGGGCTGTATCTTCAACTATTGGGCCTGGAACTTCTTCAATCATATCAAAATAAAAGTCTCTTAGGCTGTCCTTGTAAAAGTCCAAATCATATGCAAAGAATATCATAGGCCTTCTAAGCAATGCATAATCAAACATGACTGAAGAGTAATCGGTAATTAGAATGTCAGAGACTAAATATAGCTCTTGAATGTCCCATTTTGCATCGCATTCTATTATGAAATCATCATATTTCTTCCAATCGATAGGATCCTTAACCAAATAGTGATATTTTACAATCAATACATAGTCATCAGATAATGATTCCTTCATTTCATCAAAGTCCATTTCTGTTGCGAACTTGTATTCTCCGCTGCCATAATATTCATTATCTCTCCAAGTTGGAGCATAAAGAATCACTTTCTTATCTTTAGGTATATTGAATTTGGATTTTATCCCATCAATAAAGTCCTTATCTTTGTTATTGACTAGAATGTCATTGCGGGGATATCCTATTTCAAGCATCTCTCCATTAAATGCAAAGGCTCTTTTGAATATTTCGCTTGAATAGCTATTTTGTGATATAAGATATTGCCAGTCTGCACTGTTCTTCTTAAAGTCATCATGGTATCTTTCAATATCATGATTTCCGCTCATATTGACATAGTCCATATCCAATCCTAATTTCTTAAGGGGAGTGCCATGCCATGTTTGAATATATCTTGTCTTCTTGTTTTTTCTAAGGTAGTAAAGGTGTCTTGAGTCAAGGACCCATGTTCCGCTTTTGATAGTGTAATATAAAAACTTAAAATGTGATTTTTTAACTTTTTTAGGATTTCCTGGAATTTCCTGCTCATCAGGATTCATGCATACCCATACGCATTCATATTCCTTATCCAAGCCCTGCCTTAAGAGTTCCTCATAAATGAATCTTGGATTTCCTGTGTAATTACGGCCATTGCTTGATTCAAAAAGGATAATGTTGTCTTTAGGGGAAAATATATAAGTTCCAATGTAGTATAATGCTCTTACACCATACTTTACAAATTTACGTACAAATCCTTTTATGAATCCTTTATTTACCATTTTAACAATTCCTTTTTGATTAAATTCGGTTTTTTATTATTATTTAGTTCTTTTTATATTTTTTATAAATATCTTTCAATTCTATATCCCTTTTTTGGCTTTTATTCTTTTTGTCCCTTCATTATTATCTTTTTAATGTGCACCGCTAATTTCTCTTAAGTAAGGTATTTTGCTTAAGACATATATTATAAGCCAGCTGACTAATGTAACTACAATGAATGTAAGCGGAAGGTATAGAACGCTTTTTGAATAGATTGGAACTATATTCTTGCTGATCCATCTGATGCCATAAATGACAAAATAATGAACTAAAAATATTCCATAACTGCATACGCTTATTGAATAAATAATCTTATACATTGATGTGTCCTTAAAGAATGAATATATCTTATTTTCAAATGAGCTTTTATGTTTTGAAGCGTATTTTGCTATATATTCAATGAATAGGAATACGCCAGCGCTTTGGAGTGCAACGACAACTGTTTGATATAAGTAGTATTTTAATGCGTGCTCTGTTATTGCTCCAACCTTAATATGTGTTAAGGTATATCTCATATTGATTGCAGTAAAGACAATGAACAATAAAAGGCCTATCCAAATCATGTATCTGTCCTTTATGTTAAACTCCTTAACGCTTAAATAATAACCTAAGACTATATAGCCGAGATATCCTGCAAAATAGCTTAAATCAAGATTATGGAATGGATACATTCCAAATGTATTCAATATTAAGGTTACAGACCATATCGCTAGGAAATATTCAACTCCTTTAATTCCATATTCCTTTACGAATGAATTGATAATAGGCAAGAATAGATAAACCCCTATCAACATCCAGATGAACCAATATTGCCCATCCAGAAACAATGTCAGATATTTGCTTGGGTCTTTCGGATAGATAACTATCTTGTAAATCGGAAGAAGTATTGCCCAAAATAAGAAAGGTATAAGTATTCTAGAAAATCTTCTCTTTAGAAAATCAGGCAATTCATAATCCCTATTCAATAATAATGCACCGCTTATCATCAGGAATAATGGAACACCTATCACACCAAAATCTATTAGGATGCCACTAGCAGTCCATCCTAAAGATCCTGCTGGCCGTATTTTGCAAAATTCTCTAATGATGTGGCATAGTATCACTAATAGGATTGCTAATGCCCTAACTTCATCCAGATAGAATATTCTATCTCTGCCGTTTATGTTCTTAATCATTTTTTCACTCAATATACCTATTTTTTATAATTATTTCTGTATTTAGCCATAATTATTAATTTAACCTTCCAATTCATCTGCAAGCTTTTGAGCATTTTCCCAATCGTTATGGTCATCTATTTCAGTCCATTTTAATCCATTGGTTAAGACAAAATCAATGGTTTTGACTATGCTCAAGTCCTTATATGCAAAGTCATAATAGTTTTGAGGGTCCTCTTCAATAAGGCCTTCAAGTATTCTGTTGAATTCTGCAACATCATCACTTACGACTTTAGAAACTCCAATGAATTCTCCACTTGAGGAAGGAATATCCAATCCTTTTCCAATAGCTTCAATCTTACCGTTAGCTATTGTCTTTTTTTCATTTAATGATTCATTAGCTATGATTAATTTGAAAGACTCTTCGTTAAGCTCTTTAAAGTTATCTATAATCATTCCAGTATTATTTGATTTACTAAGTCTTGAAATGATTTCAGGATCTACAACATTGTCCCCATTAACTAGAATAAAATCTTCTTGTTCATTTTCCTCTATATATTTGCTTGCCAAATATGTGGATACTGAGGTGTTTGTAACATCATATTTTTCGTTTACAATGGTTTTTATTTCAATGTCATATTTTTCAGCTATTTCAGGACATAAATCGATTACCTTATCTTTGTTGTATCCAACTACAACTATAAACTTGCTTATGTCTGCATTAATGCAGTTTTTAATCATTCTCTCAAGTAGGGTAGTTTCCTTAATCTTTAGCAAAGCCTTTGGTATTTCCTTAGTAAGGGGCATAAGTCTTGTTCCCATTCCTGCAGCTAATATTACACCTATCATATTTTCATTCCCTTAATTATGGTTTTCATTCCATTCAGTAATTCTTTAAATTAGTTTTTATTCTGTTTTTTCTGTTGGATATTTTTTTTATTTGCTAATTCTTTAAATTAGTTTTTATTCAGATTTTATTTCATAAACTCAATAATTATTAGTCATATATTTTTTAAATAGGCCTTATTCAATTAAATACTCCTTATTTTGTAATGTTTTAATCTTTTGAAGAAAAACATTATCTCCTTTTTTAATCAAGACCTCTTCAATCAATCTATCAATCTTATCATTTACTGTAAAAGTCAAGTCCATTTTAGCATACTTCTTTAAGTCTGTTATAACAGGTTTTAGCTCATCATAAACTTCATCAAACTCATTTTTATTATTTAAATCCAATTTAGAGAGCTTATCACTTTTATCCTTAAAGTAATCAATGTATTGGACTTGTATATTAGTCATCTCAACCAATTGCCAAACCTTTTGGATAGTGCTCTGCTCATCTTTAGCTTTTACCTTTATCCATGCAATCTCTTCATTTTCGCCTTTTGCTTCCTTTATTATGTCTTCAGTTTCATTCAAGACTTCCTCATATCCTATTTCAGTATCTATTATTGTATTGTTATCATATTCCCTGTTATCATTTTCTATTCTTTTTATAAAGAAGTCTTCAGTGTCTTTAGGCACTCTAATGTCTATGCCATTTGCATTTATTGCTTGGAGGTCATCCAATTTCTTTACATTAATGTCAAATTCATTTATGTTGACTTCAGAGTAGTTTTGGATTTCATCCCAACTGTCAATTCCAATGTTTTTCATAAGCTTTTTATAATAGCCTTTTCCTCCACCTGCTATTGAATATGCTCCATTCAATACAGCCATTCCTGTTTTTATGTACCAGAATTTAGGGTTTTCTATTCGTTTATTTAATGTAGTTCTGATTTTCTTTTCTTTTGACAGTCGCTTATCAGCTTGAATTCTGCTGCCATCTGAATTGATAGACTTGTTTATTGGATGAATAATGATCTCTATTCCATAATTCTTCTTATGGCTTAATTCCAAGATAGGAATTTCTGTAGTGTTTTTATTCCCATAGCTAACGTATATAGGGTCATATCTTGGATTGTTAAATATTCCTTCAACGTAACGATTTTTATGCTTTTCCTCGATTATTTTAGAAAACCTTTCTATATCTCCTTGGGTCATTGCGATTGAGATGAATCCGGGGTTTTCCTTTTTTAATGTGTGAAATGGATTCAATCCATCAAGTTCAAACAAGATATAGTTTAGATTGTTTTGGGAGCATATCTCCTCAATTTCTGCTAAAAGCTCCAATTGAATATCTATTTTGCTTTTCATATTTTTTGCTCCTCAATTAAGTCACGTTCAATATCTATACGGCTAATTCCAGTCTCATCTTCAACTTTCTGCCATATCAATCCATTTCTTGTATTATATATTGCCTTCTTGTAAAGTTCCATAGCCTCTTCAACATTCCCCAGTTCCATTTTTGCCTTAGCTTGAATGGCCATAGTCTCTCCATCAAAAGGATATTTCTCTAATATTTCTTCAGATAAGTCTTCAATAGCCTTATAATTTTCTTTACTTTTGGCATCCATTTCCATTATCCATAGTCTGCTGCGATAAATGTCTATTAAATCGGGGTAATCATCAGAGTGTGTCTCGATTAATGATTTGACAAGTTCACTGTCTTTTTTGTCATATCTAGCTATTGACAGCTCTCTGCAAATTCCTATTATATTTTCTATTTCAATCAGCTCATCGCTTAAAGGCTCTTCTTTTATCTTTCGAATATTTAGGAATCTGCTTGCATTGAAGTATTTTCCTTCATCAATCATGGTGAAGAGGAGTGTTGCAAGGTTCTTGTCTGATATTGGAACGAGGAGATTGTATCTTCTGACATTTTTAATTGATTGTAAGGATATATAATCCTTGAATTCATTTTTTAATGTATCGTAATCTTTATTTTCTAATAATGAGCGTAATTCGTTTTCTCTTCCATCAAGTCTTTTACTAATGTGTTTGGAATAGACTAACAACTTTTCCTTTGCAATTAAGCTGTTTGACTTCATTCTGTGATAGTATGCTTCTGCATTATTTCTTTTATTTATCCTATACTTCTTAAAGACGCTTTCACGATTTATCTTATCCATATATCGCTCAGTGTATTGGCTGAATGGAACTTCAATGTCTTGTAGAGCATTATGGACAACTTGCTCCTCGTATTCTGGAATGTACATCCAGCTGTCTCCATAAGCTATTCTGAATATGCCTTCAGCATATTCTCCTACAGGAAAGTCTCCATCTTCAAACCTTTCAAGCCTTCCATTTCCATAATCCTTTTTCTTATACATTAGGATATTTATTCCCCAGCGCATGCAATAAGTATCACATTCATCATCACTTGCAAAGCTTCTGAGTTTATCTTCAAGTTCCTTTATTACCTTTTCTTCTCCTTCCTTGTCGCACATATCACAATATTCCCTATAAAGATTATAATGGTGCTGCCATTC
>ONYG01000174.1 GCA_900321995.1 uncultured Methanobrevibacter sp.
ATAAATATTTGCATTTATGTGCATTTAAAATAATTAATAATAATTTGCATTATCAATTAAGCAAATTCAAAATTACAACTTAATCTTTAGGTAAAACCATGACTAAATGTTTAATGATTCAAGGAACTGCTTCAAATGCAGGAAAAAGTCTTATTGTTGCAGCCCTTTGTAGAATATATGCAAGAAGAGGATATAAAGTGGCACCGTTTAAATCACAGAACATGTCATTAAACTCATACACTACAAAGGAAAATAAGGAAATTGCAATTGCACAGGTATTACAATCACAGGCTGCAATGATAGAGCCTACTGTAGATATGAACCCAATACTCCTTAAGCCAAAGGGAAGTTCAATATCCCAGGTGATCATTCAAGGAGAGGCAATAGGAGATAAAGATTTCTTTAGGCAATACGATTCTAAAAACGATGACCTAATCAATGAAGCAGACTATAGAAAAATAGCAAAGGGAGCAGTTATAGACTCATTAAACAAACTTAAAGAAGAGTATGAAATCATAATCATGGAAGGTGCAGGATCTCCAGCTGAAATAAACCTTAGAGAAGGTGACCTTGCAAATATGGGTGCAGCAGAAATAGCTGATGCGAATGTGCTTCTTGTTGGAGACATTGACAAAGGAGGAGTCTTCGCTTCAGTTGCTGGAACATTCATGCTTCTTGATGATGCAGACAGGTCCAGATTTAAGGGAGTCATAATCAATAAGTTCAGAGGAAATGTAGACCTTCTAGACTCTGGAATCGAAAGGCTTGAGGAAATCATAAAAGTGCCTGTTCTCGGTATTGTCCCTTATGCAGAAAACCTTAATTTGCCGGAAGAAGACTCTGCATCCCTTAAGGAACATGAATGGAATAAGAATTTCAGCAAGGATAGTGAAAATGCAGATGACCACATTATCATAGGAGTTGTCAAACTTCCAAAAATTGCTAACTTTACTGATATTGACCCATTTGAGTCTGAAGAGGATGTTGAAGTTAGAATGATTGAGCTTTATAATTATAAGGAAAAAATTAATGACCTTGATGCATTAATACTTCCAGGTACCAGAAACTCAACAGAAGATATGAAAGAACTAGAAAAAACAGGATTGGCCGATGAAATAAGAAAAATGGCCAATGATAAAAATAAGTTCATAATAGGAATCTGTGGAGGATACCAAATTCTCGGCAAAAAGATAATAGATAAAAACCATAAGGAATCAGCATTAGATGAAATCGAGGGACTTGGATTATTAGACATTGAAAGCGAGTTCATTAGAGAAGGCAAAATCGTAAAACAAAGCACTGCCCATATTGATTTGAATGTTGATTTAAAAGATAACACTACCCTTTCAAAAGATGACATTACCCCAATTCAAGAAATTGAAATAATGGAAAACATATTCTCCCCAATCAATGGTGAGGAAATTTCTGGATACGAACTTCATGAAGGCACTACAAACCTAATTAATTCCAAACCACTATTTAAAATAGTAAAAGGAATCGGAAATAATGATAATGACACCTATGATGGAGCTTATAAGGATAATGTATTTGGAACTTATTTCCATGGAATATTTAACAATTATAATTTAAGAAGAGAATTGCTAAACCATTTAAGAAAGAATAAGGGTCTCGAAATAAAAACAGGAGCAGATCCATTTGAAACAAGTGTAGAAAACTCTCTTGAAGAATTAGCAAATATTGTTGAAGAGACTTTAGATATGGATTATATTGATAAATTAATATTTGATGAGTAAAAATAATAAGTTAAAAATAAAAAGCATATTGTTTTACACCATACAAACTAAATAATTGAAGATAAAAAAAACTAGCTGAGAAAAACATCTCAACTAGGGATAAAAATTTTTAATCAAGGTTTTTAGCCAAAGGCTAAAACGCTTGAGTTTAATAATTCTTGACTAATTAGGGTCTCTTCCAAATATGTGAACAGCACAGGTACCACCAGTACCACCAACATTATGAGTCATACCGATTTCAGCACCATCCACTTGACGTTTACCTGCTTCGCCTCTTAATTGCCATACGATTTCAGCAGCTTGAGCAATACCA
>ONYG01000190.1 GCA_900321995.1 uncultured Methanobrevibacter sp.
AGATTATCATCTGAACCTTTAAATACTTTTTCAATTTCATCATCATGAATTAAGTTTTCATGTTCTATATCATGGAATCTACCTAATATCTTAATTTGCTTTTCAAGTTCATTTTGACGTTCTAAAAGCAAATCAATAGCTGATGCAACAGGGTCTGGGAAATCATGTTCTAAGTCCATTATAGGTTCCCGTTCCTCTTGAATAATCTTGCTTGGAACACCAACAGCAGTAGCTCCTGCAGGCACATCTTTCAATACAACAGCACCTGCTCCAATTTTAGAGCCTTTACCTAAAGTAATGTTTCCTAAAACCTTAGCTCCAGAGCCGATAACAACAGAATCTTCAACAGTAGGATGTCTTTTTCCTTTATTAAGACTTGTTCCTCCAAGAACAACTCCTTGGTAAATCAAAACATCATCACCAATGATTGTTGTCTCACCAATAACAATGCCCATTCCATGATCGATAAATACTCTTTTGCCTATTTGAGCACCAGGGTGAATTTCAATACCTGTTAAGAATCTAGAAATTTGAGAGAAAAATCTACCCCAAAATGGTAAATTGTGAGAATAAAACCAATGATTTATCCTATGCAAGCCAATAGCCCACAATCCAGGATAACAAAGTATAATCTCTAAATTTCCTCTTGCTGCAGGATCTCTTTCCCGTGCAGCCTTAAGAGCTTCTTTAACAGAATCAAACATAAGTACACCAATAAGTTTTATATCGTTTTTATAATAATATTAACATAGTTATTTATTAAGTTAATTCATATATAAACTTAACATCTGTTATAATAACAAAGTTATATTTTATTTTCATAATATATAAACTATTTTAAAAACTTGAGAAAAATACGGAATAAATGTTTTGTGTATAGGATAATGGAAAAATAAAAAATAAAAAAATAAAGATATGCTAAATGAAAAATTTAAAAGAAAAATAATTTTTTAAAAACTATCTTTCTAATAAATTTTATAAAAATATTTTCTAAAAATTATACACAATTAGTTTGATGGGAAAATAGAGTCATCGTATGCATCATACAATTCCTTAAATACCCATTCAGTGGATAAGTATCTCTCTCCAGTATCAGGTAAAATAACAACAATGGTTTTACCTTTGTTTTCTGGACGTTTAGCAAGTTCTAAACCTGCAAAAGTTGCAGCACCTGAAGAAATACCAGTAAATATACCTTCTTCTCTTGCTAATTTTAATAAGGTGGAACCTGCATCCTCATCTTTTACTGGAATGATTTCATCAATTATATCCTCATCAAGTACTCCTGGAACAAAACCTGGACCAATACCTTGGATTTTATGAGGTCCTTTTACACCTTTACCTAAGGTTTGTGAGGTTTCAGGCTCAACAACAACTGCCTTAAAGTCTTCTTTTTGCTCTTTAATGTATTGAGCTATACCAGTTATTGTTCCACCAGTTCCTGCAGCAGATACCACAATATCAACTTCACCATCAGTATCCCTATAAATTTCAGGACCTGTGGTTAATCTGTGAATCTCAGAGTTTGCCTTATTTTCAAACTGTTGAGGAATAAATGAATTTGGAGTGTTTTCAGCCAATTCATTAGCCTTTGCAATAGCTCCGCCCATACCTTCACTTCCAGGAGTCAATACAATATCTGCACCAAATACTGCCAATAATTTTCTCCTTTCAATGGACATGGTTTCAGGCATGGTTAAGATTAATTTGTAGCCTTTTGCAGCTGCAACAAATGAAAGACCAATACCAGTATTTCCACTTGTAGGCTCAATAATGACAGAATCTTCATTTAAAAGTCCATCTCTTTCAGCAGCTTCTATTAAAGAAACTGCTACACGATCTTTTACACTGCTTACCGGATTAAATGCTTCAATTTTTACAAGAACTTCAGCATCTAAACCTTCTGTTAATTTGTTTAATCTTACAAGAGGAGTATTACCAATTGCTTCTGTAATATCGTTTGCTACCCCTCTTTTTAATTCAGGAATATTTACCATAATAATCACATCTATAATAATTTATAATAATAATTAAATTAAAATATAAAAAATTAAAACTATTGCTTAAATCCCTTCAAATAGCTAATTTTTAATATTCATATATTTTATTTAATAGTTTTTTTATTTAAATCTTTTATTTACTAAAAATATTCGTTAATATGCAAAAATCTTGCATATGCAAATATTTTAAATTTTATCCACAAAAAAGATAAAATTAAAATAATTTTTACTTAAAATAAAGAAAAAATAAAGATTGGTAAATTTTTTATCCGAATCATAATTTTTTCTCGGTTTATATTAAGCAAAAAATAACAATTGACATTTTATAACAATTGTTATATAATAATTAATAAGTGATGATATATAAATATTTCTATTAGAGAAAAAATAAAATAATTAAACTAGACATTTAAAAAATGAAAAAAATAAAAAATTACGATGATAAAATGACTTTATTTAAACATATAATTAGTTCTAGTCCTATTGGAGAAATTGCAATAATCTGGAGAAAAAAACCTAAATTCCAAATTGAAGAAATAGTAATATCCAATCCAGATCAAACTGCATCTGAAATCGTCAAAGATAAATATGAAAGAGAAGAGGAACTGCATTTAAACAAAAAGTCTAAACAATTAAATCAAGTTTTAAATGAAATTAATAAATATTTCCAAGAGAAAGACTATAAATTTTCCCTCAGTTATTTGAATATGGATAAGCTAAAGCCATTTCAAAGAAAGGTTTTAGAAGTGGAATTTAAAACTAAAAAAGGCACTGTAAATACTTATAAGGACATTGCTAAAGAAGTGGGTAGCCCTAAAGCATATAGAGCAGTAGGCACAGCACTTGCAAAAAACCCATTTCCAATTATCATACCATGCCATAGAACAGTAAAGGCTGATAGAACAATCGGAGGTTTCAGCGGATTTGCTGGAGGATTAGAATCTAAAAAGATACTTTTAGAATTAGACGGGCTAATGATTCAAGATAAAAAGATAATTGGAGACAGTCCAATTATTACATTAGATAAAAATAGCCAAACAAAATTAGTTTAAATAAAAAAAAGTTTAAATAGTAAAGAATTTAATAAAAAAAAGTTTAAATAGAAAAGAATTTAATAAAAAAAAGTTTAAATAGAAAAGAATTTAATAAAAAGAAGTTATAAAGATAGAACGATAAAAAAAGAGATTTTTAAAGGATAAGATAAAAAGATAAAAAAGAAAAGAAGAATTAATTATCTAATTTATCAATATCATACTCACAAAGGTCTGTAAGTGGACATTTACCACATTGAGGACCAATAGGTCTGCAGATAGTCTGACCAAACTGAACCATCAAATCATTTAAATCTACCCAAAGATCCTTAGGCACCTTTTCCATCAATACAAGTTCAGTATCTTCAGGGTCTTTAGTATCAGCAATTCCCCACCTATTTGATATTCTATGAACATGGGTATCTACTGGAATAGCTGCATCCTGAAATGCAAAAACGATTACACAATTTGCAGTTTTTCTTCCAACTCCGGGAAGCTTAAGCATTTCGTCCATTTCCCTAGGAACCTCTCCACCATATTGGTCAATCAATATTCTTGAAACCTCAAGAATACGTGCTGCTTTAACTCTATAAAATCCAGCAGGCCTAATCAATTCCTGAACATGCTCAACTGGAGCATCTGCCACTGCATAAATATCTGGATATACCTCAAATAAAGCATTTGCAGCTTGATCTGTATTTTCATCCCTTGTTCTTTGAGATAAAATTGTCCTAATCAACACTTTATAAGGGTCATGGTCATGAAATGTACGAATAGTGTAAATCTCATTCAACCTTTCAAAAATTTCCCTAATCTTCTCTTCCTCATTCATTTTTAATCTCCAAAATAAAATAAACCTAAGAAAATATAAAATAATAATTTATAATCCCTAA
>ONYG01000162.1 GCA_900321995.1 uncultured Methanobrevibacter sp.
AGCCTTCTTCGCTATCTTTATCTTCAGACTCATTTTCTTCCTCTAAGTCTTCTTTAACTTCCTCGATGTCTTCTTCCTCTTCTTCTTCCTCTTCATCTTCTTCTTTTCTTTCAAGAAGAGCTTTTACATATTCAGAGACTTCTTCATCGGAAAGTTTTCTATAAGCTTGGGTTGCAACTTCTATTACAGCTATTTCTACACTTTGCTCAGTGGTTTTGCCCTCTGTAGCTTCATAAAGTGCATCTAAACCTAAGTTGATTGCATCCTCTAAACTTAAGTCTTCTTCATAACATTCTTCAAATACATCTACAGCTGCTTGTACACCAGAACCAATAGCAGTTGCCTTATATTCAATTAAAGCTCCACTTGGGTCTGTTTCGAATAATCTTGCTTCATTTCCATTTACTCCACCAATGATTAATGCAGAACCGAAAGGTCTTACACCACCATTTTGAGTATACATCTGTTTCATGTCACAGATCTTTTTAGCAAGGCCACCTACAAGAATAGGTTCATTATAGGTAATTTTATTAATTTGAGATTCGATACGAGCCCTTTCAACTAAAGCTCTTGCATCAGCAACAAGTCCGGAAGTAGCTACACCAATGTGATCATCGATTTGGAAAATCTTTTCAATTGATTTAGCTTCCACTAATCTGCTTACAGTTCTTTTATCTACAATGAGAACTACCCCATCTTTTGATTTAAGACCTAATGAAGTAGTACCTCTTTTTACAGCTTCTCTTGCGTATTCTACTTGGAAAAGTCTTCCATCAGGGCTAAATACAGTAATTGCTCTGTCATAACCTGCATTTTGTTGTTGTAAAGGTTGCATACAATATCACCTATTTTTTAAGATAAAATTTTATTAATTTATAAATATAATTTTTGAAATCTACATCATAGTTCACTTTCAGAACAATTTTCACAAACCAAGAAACTATTAAAGTGATTTGCTGAAATTATCTGAATTTTAATACAAAACATAATATTTTTAATTAATTCAAAAAGAATGTTTATATTTGTCTTAATACCGAAGATAACTAATGCAATTGATTTAATGATAAAAAAGCCATCAATTCTAATGAATAATAATCTTTTTTTAATTTAAAGAATTTTTTATTTGATTTATCTACGAATTTATTCTTTAATCCCTTAAATAATTAAAAAGAAATTTATTATCTTTTAAATTAAAAAGCCAATTCTTCAATATATCCATTATATCTCTAATTACAGCATTAAAAAAACAAATACTTATACCATAATTACTAAAAATTTTTGAATAAATAAAAAATAATACCAAACATTCTGTTATTTGGCAATATGTTGTATTGATATTTCTGTTCATTAATATATTATTATAAAGTTACTTATAAACTTAATGATTTAATTCTCATATAAATAATCATTCAATCTTTTAAAATGATAAAATCCATTATAAAATACAAATGAATAAAATCTAAACATACTTATTATACTTAAAAAAGTTAAATATAAGCAAATAAAGCGTAATTTTTAAAAAAAGACTTATATAAAAATATTTATAATATTAACTATTTAGTAATAAATATAAAAAATTTGATAATAATAAATTTTATTTTAATTTATACAATGAATATTTAAAATGATATTAAAATTGAAAATAAAATTGAAAATAAAATTGATATTAAAATTGATATTTAAATTGAAAATAAATGCAAATAATCAATATTTGTATCTGAGGACATAATATGAAGTTTAGAGGAAAGATATTTAAAAAACAAACACTTTTTATCGCTTTCTTAATGCTTACTTTAATAATTTCCATAGGAACTATTTCTGCAAATGATTTGGAGGCACTTGGTTCAAACCATGTTGACTCAGATATGGAATTAAATGAAATTAACGACATAGACGAAAGTTATAATTCTATGAAAAGTGTTTTAAGCTCTGACGATGTTAATCTTAGTTCAAGCAATCAGGAAGAGGCTTCCTTAAGTGAAGCGGGAGACCTAAGCGATTCAACACAAATAAACACAATAATCACTATTCAAAACGATTCAATCGAAAGGGGATCCGATTTAACTATCAAGCTAAAGGATAATGATGGAACTGGAATCGCTAATAAGACTGTGATTTTCAACATAAAAAATAAGACTTATGAAAAAACAACCAATGATGCAGGGCAAGCATCTTTACAAATCAATCTTGCTGCAAATACTTATAATACAATTATTTCATATGAAGGTGACGAAATATACCGATCTTGCTCAATGGACTTTAATGTAACTGTCTATCAAATGGAAACCAAGATAAATATTATTAACAAAACTATTGTAAAAGAGAGAAACCTTGTTTTAGAACTTTTAGATAAAAACAACAATCCATTAGCAAGTCAAAACATCACAATCACAGTAAATAATAAGAAATATACAAATAAGACTAATTCAAAAGGTTTGGCATACTTTAAAATTAGCTTAGCAACTGGAAAATACGATGTCAAGGCGAAATATAATGGTAATAAAAATTATAATCAATGCTCATCTAACTTTTCAATGACTGTAACCAAGCTAAAGAGCAACTTTACAATTCCAAAAACATCAATAGTGAGTGGAAATTCAGTATACATTTACCTAAAAGACAGCAATGGAAAGGCAATTCCATCAGCTAAGGTCACTATCAAATTCAATGGAAAAAGCTATAGCAAAACCACTAATGCAAACGGCAGAATAAGCTTTAAAATCAGCACTAAAGGAAATTACACATTAAAGCTTAGTTATGCAGGGGGAGAATCATATCTTCAAAGAAGCCAAAGCTTCAGGATTTATTCCCATAATGTCAAAACAAAATTTATTGTAACAAATTATAGCGTTGTAAGAGGCAAAGGCCTTTACATTATATTAAGAGATAGTTCAAACAATAATCTTCCAAACAAAAAGGTAACATTCACTATCCTTAAGAAATCCTATACAAAAACAACAAATGCAAATGGAAAGGCAGGCCTTCAATTGACTAAATTTCCAGGAACATATACCATTAAGCTTAATTTCAACGGATATTATGGATATCTCAAGTCACAGAGAACAGTGAAAATAAAGATACTTAAAAACACTACAGCAGACATTATTGCAAAAAATCAAACAAGACATCTTTATGGCAATTCAACAATAAAATATTATGTGAAATTAACTGACAATAATGGAAATCCAATATATAATGAAACCATACAATTAAAAGTCAAATGCAATAATATTACTACCGGAACTGGACATAAAATAACTAAAAAGACAATAGTCTTAAGTTCAGACAATATTATTGATAAGTCTACAGATAAAAGGCTATTGAATGAAATGGCAAAGATCCTAAGAGAAAAAGGATATACAGTCATAGTCTCAGGCATAGGCCCTAATTATCACGTCAGTGATGTGGCAAAATATTCAAATGTCTGTGTTTTCAGCCTTGTCGGTGGAGTGGATAGCGGAATGTTTGTTGATATGGCAAGCAATTACTACCAAAGCTATTTGAAAAAGAACAATAACCAATTTGTATTGGGATGTGTTGCACCTCCAGTTTATCTCAACTTAGGAAATATGACCTGGCTTAAAAGGGCTCATGACGATGACTATAGCCCAGCCAGCTTTAAAGGATTGTATTATCCAGGCAAATACTTCAATAAGGTTACTAAATTAGATTACGTTTATGGTGAAGATGCAGAACAATTGGTTAAGAATTTCCTAAAATATGCTAAAAACGGCAAAAGCGTTGATTTAGGCCAATCCACACCGAAAACAACCAAAA
>ONYG01000223.1 GCA_900321995.1 uncultured Methanobrevibacter sp.
CGAGGAAGTGAGTTAGCATATAGCTTTTGGAAAAAAGTAATTGATGAATATACAAATAATGATAATAAATTAAATGATGGTGTATTTGTTTTTAATAATAAATAAGAGTACATACTTGAAGGAGAAAAATGAGTAAAGAATTAAATTTTTTAATTGATACTGTAAAAGAAGCGAGTAAAATAATAACTGATGAATTTGAGGTGAAAGCTAAGGATAATAAAGGTGATTTAGTAACAAATTTTGATTACGAAGTTGAACGATTTATTATAAATTCAATTCAAAGAGAATACCCTAATTTCAAGATAGTGAGTGAAGAATTAAATAGTAAGGAAGGATTGACGGATAATTGTTTTACAGTTGATCCTATTGATGGTACGATAAATTTTGCTAATAAGATACCATTATGGGGAATTCAAGTAGCTTGTGTAAAAAATGGTAAAACAGTAGCAGCTGTTATTTATTTAGCTAAATTAGATGAGCTATATTATGCAGATGAAACGGGTGCATATTTAAATGGCAATAGAATAAATGTAAATACTTTAGAAGGGAAAAATGCTATTTATGTAGTTGAAGGGCCAGGAAAATATAGTGTAAATGTCTATCAAGAAAAGAACAGTAGAAATAAGAGAGATTTTTATTGTTCAGCAGTAGATTTTGCTTGGACAGCATGTGGTAAAATTAGTGCTGTTAATTTCGTTTGGGATACTGTTTGGGATTATGTACCAGGACAATATATTGTAAAGCAAGCAGGAGGATTTATTTATAATGATGAGAAAAATCATATTGCAGCAAATAACTTACAAATGATAGAAAGTATGAAAATATGTAATTGATATGAAAAATAGTGTTGACATTTAGAGGTTAATATTTCTACGCAACATATACATAAAGTAAGGTGATAATATGAAAATATATTTAGTAAGGCATGGGCAATGCGAATCTAATGTTATAGGTAGATATAATTTTGTTGATGAAGACATAAATGAAGCAGGAATTAAACAAGCAGAGGACTTGAGGAATAAGATAAAAGATATTAATTATGATATAGTAATATCATCTCCATTAATTCGCGCTCTTCATACAGCTGAAATTATTAATGTTAATGATAAAAAAGTAATTACAGATGAAAGATTGATGGAGAGAAAACATGGCTCTTTAGATGGAAAACCATTTAATGTTACTGATAGAGAAGAATATTGGAATTATTATTCTAGTGTTAAATATGGAACTGAAGAAAGAATTCCTGATTTATGTAATCGTGTAAAAGAATTCATAGATGAGCTTAAAACTATGAACTATAAAAGTGTGTTAATAGTTGCACATAGTGGAGTATCCAAAGCATTTTATGTATATTTTAATGGTATTCCTAAAGATGGAAAAATGCTTAACTTAGGATTAAAGAATACTGAAGTTAAAGAATATGAATTATAAAAAAGAAGCTAATCCAAATAGAGTTTTGTATTTATATTCAATCCTTAAATAAAAGGTGGTAATAAAAAATGCTTATAAAATTAAACAGCAAAGTAAAATTTATTAAGAATAATAAATTGATTATTTCAGACGAGATAGAAAATAAAATATGTAATTGTTGGAACAAATTTATTAAAAATCATGAAAACTATTGGAATGGGGAAATATTTGTTGCAACTGATATAAAGTTAGAAAACAGTTTAGTAGAGTTAAGTAGTACGAATTATTCAAGTATTATTTATGCAAAAAAGAATAATGACATAGATATTAAGCCTTTATTTGCAGGAATTTTATTAAAAACAAAAGACAACAAATATTTAATTATTAAAAATAATAATGATAAGATAAATATAATTGGGGGGATAGCCGACAAAAAGGACTTTCTAAAAGAAGAATTTTTACCTGACTTATGTATAAAAAGAGAAGTTTTAGAGGAAATAGGAATTGATTTAAATGATACCAAACAAGTTTTAAAATACGATATGAAATATTTAAAAGTGCCTGAAAGTAACGAAAACTATTGCACAATAGGTGTATTATATAATGGATTTTTAAACTATACCAGCAATGAGCTAAGAGATTATTTAAGTAATTCAAAACTTAGTAGCGAGATAAAAGAAGTTTATTATTATAGCCAAGAGGAATGCTTAGAATTGGAATTGAAAAAAAACGATATTTCATATTTAAAAGAGTTTATAATGTTAGAAGAAAAATACTGAAAAAAGGAAAAGATTATCCATATGGGCATTATTAAATGGTGGAGATTTTTATGGAAGTTATTTGTAGTAATAGTAAAATTATAATAAGATTATTAGAAAAAAACAAAAAAGATATAAAATGCTTATATAATTGGTTAAATAATAAAGATGTTTATGAATTTTATGGAGATAGTAATGAAAGGAGTTTTGCTTTTGTAAAGCAAAAATATGAAAATAAAATTGAAGATAATAGTATCTATCCTTGTATAATTGAGTATAATAAAAACAGTATTGGTTATCTTCAATTTTATTCTATTAATAATAAGAATTATGAATTAACTGAAGAACAATTTGCAAATATAACAAA
>ONYG01000165.1 GCA_900321995.1 uncultured Methanobrevibacter sp.
AATACAATCTCATTTATACTTTTTCTTATTATTACTAACATTATCTTAATCCAAAATCTCAGTTTAAATTATTGCAATTTCTAATTGCAACCACCTACTTCTTTTTTTGTTTACATATATCGAATGATTATAACTATAAAAATTTAATTTTTTGACTAAAAAAAGTCTAAAAATGCAAAAGTTTATATAGTAGTATGAACTTATACTATATAATTGAACACAAACACCAAACCAAAGTACCATACAAAAATATTTTGTTCAATTCTATTTTTTGTATAAGTAGTCGAAATAAATTATTTATAGATTATTAAGATACAATGAATAACATCACCCCAAATGCAAAAGTAAACAAAGCACGTAGACTTTATAAGTTAAACAAATTTGAAAAGGCAGAATCTGTTTATAGAGAACTTTTTCTAGAAAATAGAGAGTTATTATCTTCTATTGATGAAAAAAGGTTCATCGAATCCATCAGGATAAGCCATATTAAGAATGGCCAAACTGACGATGAGTTAGCTTTCTATGGCAATTTTGTATATGAAAACTTTTCTCAAGTGGACTGTTCCAATAGAAATTATATTGATCCTTTTGCTGATTTATTGTTGGAATTAGCTAAAAAACACTATGAAGACAACAATCATTACGAATCCATCAAATGGACCTACAGACTTAAAGAGGATTATTTAAGCAATAAGGCAAGAAAAAACATGAGAAATAATAACCTCAATTATTCCCATAGGGAAAAATGGCATGTTAGAATGGTCAAATCACTTATGGGATTAAAAAAATATAATGATGCATTGAAATTTGCATTCAGATTATTGAATGATTTGCCAGATACAGGTAGCGATGCAAAATACTGGATTAAGTTTGATATTGCAAAAATCTACTATGAATTAGAAGCATATGATCTCTCTATTGAGTATTTAAATGAGCTATTGTCTGTGAGAAAAGAAAATTATTTCTTTAAATGGCTTGCTGAAAATTATTTGGCTAAAGAGGATTATGAAAATGCTTTAGTAAATGGAATCACTTATGTTCAAGTTAAAAAAGACATTCCATCTTGTGTAAACTTTTTTGTCACAATAGGTGATATCTTGAATAAGTTAGGATACGATGAAGCTATGGACCACTATTATTTGGCATATTCCATTAAAAAGGCAAGAGGATATTTCATACAATACGACCTTGAGCAGAAAATAATGGATTCCGATAGGGATTTAGACTTAAACAACACTAATTATAAGAAATTAGTCAAGGATTTAAAGCCATTTTGGAACAAGATAATCTATAGCAATAGGGAGCAATTCACAGGAACAATATGTTATGTTAGACAAGATGGGGAATTTGGCTTCATCACTCCAGATGCAGGTGGAGAAAATCAATATTTCTCTTTTAGAGACTTTAAGGATGATAAAGATTTCATTTGGAATGATATGAGAGTCTCTTACTATATTGAAGACTCTTTTGATTCAATTAAAGGGAAAGAGTCAACTAGAGCTGTTAATGTTGAATTGATTTAAATAGGTTTTTTAACCTATTAATTTTTTTATCAAGTAAGTTTAGGTGTAAGTATGTCTGATTTAAAAGTAATTATTGAAAAAGCGGAAAAATATTTTGAAGATGGATTTTTTGTTGATGCATGTGAATATTATAAAAAGGCTTACAGGGAAGATAAGGAATCCTTTACTATTGAACTAAAGGAACATTTTGCAATGTCAATCTATGAATCTGATATAAGGGGTGCAGGTTTTTTAAGTGATAAATTAGATTCTGAACTTATATTCATTACTAATTTATTAGACCAAAAGGATACAAGAAATGGTGAGTATGACATTTATACAGAATCTGTAATGACTGTAATTCAGTTCAACAATGATTTTGACGCTATTTTAAGATGGTATAAAAAGCTTGATCCTAAAATATTAAGTCCAATCTTATTAAAAAATAATAGTTATTCTTATAGGGATAAATATTATTCTAATGTTACAAGAGCCCTATTAGGTAAAAAAGAGTACAAAAAATGCATTGCATTATGTAATGAGGCATTATCCAATATAGATGAGATTATGAATGATGATGAGAATTGGTTTGTAATCAGACTTGCAAGGTCCCATGCAGCCTTAGGAAATTATGAACTTGCTATTAAATACTTTAAGGAAGCTATAAAACATAAGGTCAATTGGCACAACAAGCATTATTTTGCTGAATGCTATTATGCTTATGGAGATTTGGATATGGCTTTAAAGACCGCTATTGATGCAGTATTGACTGAACCTAAGGTTAAGCCTTATCAAAAGAAAAATCTATATAAATTCATGAAAGTTCTATTTGACGAAAAGGGACTTGTTAAAGAATCTGATGACATTTCTCAATTAATCTATTCCATTAGGTTTAATTCAACTAGCACTGTAATAGATGAAGATGATGAAGATTATTTAGACTTCTTGGAACAATTAGAAGATGATAGTCATATTGATGTGGAAAAAATTGAAAAAGAGTTAAAAAAAGATTGGAAGAGGGTTTATTTGAATATCTAATCTTTTTTTTAATTATTTTATTACAATTTTTCATATTTTAAAACGGGTTTTTTATTTTTTATTTAGTTAATAAACCCTCATACTTCTAATCATTTCTTTACTATTTTTACTCCATTTTTAAGGATTTTTATTCTTAAACTCTTATTCACATAATTCAACAATAATTATGTCTTATGGAACATATCAACAAAAAATAATCATATTTTAATAGAAATAACATTTATTTTATCTTAATTTTATATTAAAAAAATTTATTTATTGTAAATTTATATATATTATTATAAATTTTCTATATAAAGGGGTTTTTCATGACTAAATACGATACTAATTTTTTTACAAACACTAAAGAAAATACATTGATTAATAGGTTTAATGTTCTTTTGAAAGATACTGAGTTTTTTGACTGTTTAGTAGGATATTTTTATGTCAGCGGTTTTTATAAGCTCCAAGAAAGCTTAAAAACTACTAAAAAAGTACGTATTCTAGTAGGTATGGGAATTGATTCACAAACATTTGAATTAATAGAAGATTCTCAAAACACTAATTTATCAACTGCCGAATTTAAGAAGAAATTTAGAAGAGATATTATTAGGGAAATGAATCATTCACAGGACAGTATAGATGTTGAAGAAGGCGCTATACAATTTATAGAATGGTTAAGAGAAGGTAAACTTGAAATAAAAGCATATAAAGAAAGAAAAACCCATTCCAAACTTTATATTATGACATTTCCTGAGGAGGATAAGGATCTTGGTCGTGTAATTACAGGTTCAAGCAATTTTACTCGACCAGGACTCGAAAAAAATCTGGAATTTAATGTAGAATTAAAACGTGATGATGATTATCGTTTTGCCCTTGAACAATTTGAAGAACTTTGGGAACGCTCTGAACCTATTTCTGATGACTTCATTAATACATTAACTCGTGATACTTGGCTTAGAGATGATATAACCCCTTATGAATTATACTTAAAATTTATTTATGAATTCCTTTATGAAAAGATATGGAATGATAAAAAAGATATTGATATAGAATACTTCCCGCCAAACTTTAAGTATTTGGATTACCAAAGAGATGCTGTTTTGGATGCTAAAGAGAAAATTAAGGAATTTGGAGGAGTATTTTTATCAGATGTAGTAGGTCTAGGTAAAACTTATATGGGTGCTCTTCTTGCTCAGCAATTAAAGGGAACTACACTTGTAATTGCGCCTCCTGCATTAATCGATGAACATAACCCTGGAGGATGGAAAAGGGTTTTACGTGACTTTGAAGTAAAATCTATAGTTGAATCAAAAGGAAAATTGGATCAAATAGTTACAAAATATGAATCAAATGCTTATCAAAATGTTATAATTGATGAATCTCATGATTTCCGTAACGAGGAAACTCAACAGTATGAATATTTATCTAAAATATGTAAAGGCAAAAATGTTGTCTTAATATCTGCTACCCCATTTAATAATTCTCCATCTGATTTATTAAGTCAAATTAAATTATTCCAACCAGCACATAATTCTACATTACCTAATCCAAAAGTTAGGGATTTAGAAGCTTATTTTAAAAGATTGGATAGAAAACAGAAAATGGTAGACCAAACTAAAGATCCTGAATCATATCTTAAGGTTAGCAGAGAGATTTCAGCAGATATACGGGAAAATGTTTTGCAATACTTAATGGTTAGGAGAACAAGAAGCAGCATTTCAAAATATTATAAAGAGGATTTAAAGAAAAATAAAATGGAATTTCCTGATGTAAAAAAACCAATACCTGTTTATTATGAATTTGATGATTATATTAATGAAGTATTTGAAGAGACTTTAAAATTAATTAATAAAAACTTAACTTATGCTAAATATCGTCCTTTAGCAGATGAATATCAAATTAAACCAGAGAGAAAATTTGCTAATTCACAAAAAATTATGGGTAATTTTATAAAGATTTTACTTATCAAAAGGTTAGAAAGTGGCAGTTATGCATTCAAAAAATCAATAAATAATTCTATTGAACTACATGAACGAGCATTAAACGTATTTAAAGAAAAAGGTGAATTTTATACAAGCCAAAATTATTCTTCAAAAATCTTTGATTTGATTGATGAGGAAGATTTGGATAAAATTGATGATTTGATTACAGAAGGTAAGGCAAAAAAATATCTTAAGGAAGATTTCACTCCTAAATTTGAAGAGGATTTGAAAGTAGACTTAAATATCTTGTATTATATAAGAGATAGATGGGCCACTATTGAAGATTACCCTAAACGAGGAAGATTAGTTGATTTATTAAATGGGAATGATTTAAAAAATAAAAAAGTAATCATTTTCACAGAATTTATAGACACTGCAAAAGATATTAGTAAACTAATTTCTGAAAAATGTTCTGGCAATGTAAAATTATACACTGGTAAATCAGGTAAAGAAGATATGGATGATGTTTTATTTAATTTTGATGGAAATGTACCTAAAGAAAACCAGAAAAATGACTATAGAATATTAGTTGCAACAGATACTTTATCTCATGGTGTTAACTTACATAGGTCTAATGTAATAATTAATTTCGATATTCCATGGAATCCTACAAAAATGATGCAAAGAGTTGGTAGGGTACAAAGATTAGATACTGATTTTGATGAGATTTTCACTTATAATTTCTTCCCTACAGAACCTATAGAAGATAATATTAAAGTAAAAACTTATGCAGAACGTAAAATTGCAATGTTTATTGAATTATTAGGAAATGATTCTCAATTATTAACAGATGAACCTATACAATCTTATGATTTGTTTGATTTATTAAATTCAGATATTACTGATGAAGAAGAGTTTGTAAATGATGAACTGAAATATCTTAGATTAATTAGAGATATTAGGGACAATAATCATAAATTATTCAAAAAAATTGAAGAAATTCCTAGAAAAGCAAGAGTTGCTCGAAAATCAGACAATAAAGCTCTTATTTCATTAATGAAAACTGGTAAATTTAAAAAAGTATTTAAAACTGATGAAACAGGTACAGAAGAGATTGACTTCTTTGATGCAATTGAAATCTTAAAAGCCGAACCTGAAGAAAAAGCGATAAGTGTTAATCCAGATTATTATTCTTATCTTAAGGATAATCTTTATGCTTTTGAAACTTTATTAAATTCTCCAGAAGATGAGAGAAAATTAACTAGAAATGAGAGTTCTATTTTAAAGTATATAAATGCAGCTTTACAAAATAGAAAAGACTTAACTACTTATGACATTAATTTCTTAACAAAAGTTAGAGATCTTGTTTCAGAAGGTTTTATTACTAAAAATCAAGCAAAAGCTATCAATACTAAGTTAAAAACAGATGTAAAAGATATTTTCTCTATAATAGATATTTTAAGAAAATATATTAATGAAGAGGATTTAAAAACAGATACACAGCAATGTATAGATGAATGTGTGAAAGAATATAAACAGATTATTCTCTCA